>CALJPB010000374.1 GCA_937981305.1 uncultured Selenomonas sp. | reverse complement strand
TGGACGCGCCATCACGCTCAAGGTAACGGCATACGACGAGCGTGAGGAGATCGGCAGCGGCACGCACACGCGCTTTGCCGTCGCCGTGGACAAATTCATGGCAAAGGCAGATGCGAAACGCTGACGCAGTCTCATATTTGATAAAACGCAGGAGCGCGGCACACTTATGTGCCGCGCTCTTGCGTTTTACAGTGTTCAATTTTCTGTTTAGAATGCCCAGGCGATGTTGAAGCCGCCCGTGACGCCCTTGCGCTTGCCCGTGAAGCCCGTGAGGCTCAGACCGTAGCTGACGGTGCTGTCCGCAGGTGCGGAGCGGTAACCAAGTTCAAAGAGGGTCGTACAGCCCTTGAGGCTCGTGCCCGGCAGAGCTTCGCCCTGATAGGTCGCCGTGCCCTTGCCGTCGAATTCATACTCCCACGCGAGTCCTGCGTACAGCTCGCTGTCAAGCCCCTGTTTGAAGGTGTAGCGCGTACCGAAGCGGATGCGGCTCGAGGTCGATGCATCGAAGTCGTAGGTCTCACCGCTTGAGAGGGTCGCGCTCGTCCCTTCCTGATGTGCATAGAAGTACTTCGCATAGGTCTCAAACTTGTTGCCATTCAGGAACTCCTTCTGCTGTCCGATGCCGAGATGCCCCGCGAAGTAGGTACCCGATCCGTCGTAGCCCGTCGGCGTCGTGCCGACCGTGCCGCTGTAGTCGCTCTTTGCACGGCCGGTGCGCAGACTGCCCTCAATGTACAGACCGTTCTCGCTCTCCGTCTTTGCCATGACACCGATACCGAGGTAGTCGGTCTTGCCGTTGCCGTGCGTGCCGTCGTCGAGATAGGAGTCGTACGAGCCGCGCCCGTATTCGACGAACGGTCCGAATGTGACCGAGCGGTCGATGAGGTCGTTGCGGCGTGCATAGCCGACGTTGAGGTTCCAGCCCTTCGTATCGACGTAGGAGTCGGACTTGAGACGCATATTGCCGAAGCTCTGCGCCGCAAACAGCTGATAGCTGCCGAGTGTGGAGAGGGGAACGGAGGCAGCCGCAGAGTTTTTCTCACTGCCGGCATACGGGGTGTCCACGATGTCCGCGATCTGGGTCGCCGCCGTCTCCGCTGCGGGGATGCTGACCTCGGTGAGGAGGTCGGAGCCGCTCGCGAGGAACGCAATCGCCGCCGCCTGTGTCTCGACAAGGGATTTCGTCTGCGGGTTTACGGATATGTTCTTCACCCGTGCGACAAGCTCGTTCTTGATGAGCGACTGATTCGCAAGCGTACCGCGCGTCTCAAGACCAAAGGTATAGTTCAGCGTAACCCCCTTCGTGGTCTTATACTCCTTGCCGGTAAAGTCGTCCGTCGTGAGATTCTTGTCCGTGGGCAGCTTGATGAGGCTGACGATGTCGCCGCTGTGAATCGGCGCACTGGTTCCATTGATGTCGATACTCAGCTTCATCCCGCGAATATCCTTATGCGAAGGATCGGTCAGCGTCAGCATCGAAAGGCGCGTATCCGCCTGCGGGCTGAGGTAGAAATTGAGGTTCTGGAACCCCTCGAAATAGCCCACCGTCGTCCCCATGTCATAGATATTCAGCGTATTGCCGTCCGTAACGGGAGCCGCTGCACCGGTCGAAAGCCAACCGCCGTAGACGTGCCCCTTCACGGTCGTACCGCGCAGCGTGACGGTGTTGTCCTTTGCCGTCTTGCCCCAACCGCCGTAGACATTGCCGCCGATCAGACTGCCGTTGTTTGCAATGCTCCCGATGGTAACGCGCCCGAGATCAACAATGCTCTTTTCCACATCGCCGCTGACCGAGTATCCGCCGTAGATATTGCCGATAACCGAACCATCCAGCACCTGAACGCGGTTGGATGAGAGCTTCAGCTTGCTCTCGGACTTTGCGCCGTAGATATTGCCCGTGAGATTTCCATGCAGGAGAGTGACGCTGTTGTCCGTCATATTTCCATCGCTCGCCGGGTTCTTCGCATACGCACCGTAGACATCACGGATGCTCAGAGCCGCATCGCGGTCGATGGTGAGCGCGTTGCCCGTGAGGTTCGCCTTCTTTTCACCCGTCGTGACACCTGCCGCAGCAAAGGTCTTGATGCCGCCTGCCTGCGTTCCCGTGATGAGGAGCTTGTTCCGCTCCACATCATAGCCCATCGCAGAGATACCCGTGAACACCTCATCGCTCACGAGTTTGGCATCCGTGCCGTCATAGCGGCGGTCGCCGTCACGCAGACGGTTTACTGTCATTAGAACATCCTGCCCTGTGACCGTTCCCGTAGCTGTCGTCGTGCTCTCGTTGCCGTTGATGTGCAGATAGGCTTCGTAGGGATCCTTCGGATAGTAGGTCTTTGTGAGATCCGTCGCGGAGTAGTTCGAGAAGTTCATCCCGTCCGCACTCTGGATGAGCCGCAGAGAGTGCGACCCCATCCACGTCGGGTCAATGTTGAACTTGTTGGCATCCACCGTGATGTTCTTGAAATCAATCGTGTTGCCAAGACCGCCCGCTCCCTTGATTTGGAGCATGGTCTTGCCGATGAGGTTGTTGTTGTGAAGAATGAAATTGAAGGTATCGAAGTTCTTCACCTGCTGCACGGAGACATTGCCCGCCTGCACGACGAGGGTATTGTCCGCACCGGCACCGGTATCGTTCGCACCGTAGATATTGCCCTCGATGGTCGCACCGTAGCTGCCGTTGTCCGCACCGAGGATGAGGGTATTCTTCGTCGCCATGCCTGCAGCCGCAGACCAGCCTGCGAAGACGTTGCCCGTCACCTTGCCGCCCGTAATCTGAACGGTATTGTCCGTAACTGCACCCGTACCTGCAGAGTAGCCGCCATAGAGCGTCCCTGCCGTGCCGCCCGCCATGAGGACGCGGTTGTTCTGCACTGTGCCGGCATTGTTGCTGCGCCCGATGTAGCCGCCATAGCCCTCCGTCACAGAGAAGGGATTTGTGCCCGTGGAGCGGATCTCAAGGGTATTCCCGTCATTGGGGGTTGTGCCGCCCGATCCGCCCGTCTTGCCAAGCGTCTTAGCGCCGTATGCAGTAATGCTGCGGGTCAGCGCGCCATCGATGGTCAGACGGTTGTGCCTGGTCGTCTGTCCACCGTAGGAGAGGCCGGCAAACCACTCTGCCTGATCCTTCGTTTTATCCGTCGCTTCGTATTTTACATCGCCGTTTCGGAAACGGTTGTAGTCGAGCAGGACTTGCTTGCCCTGTGCCGTATCCGTATCCGTACGCAGGGAATACTCATAGTCTCCGTTCGTCTTCGTCGCCGCCGATGCGCCCTGCGGATCGTAGTTCCTAAACGACAGCCCGTTGGACTTGGAGGCGTCGA
>CALJPB010000373.1 GCA_937981305.1 uncultured Selenomonas sp. | reverse complement strand
CGAACCCTGTCGCGCTGAACGTGATGGGGCGCATCATGACAATTCCGCGCGGTGCGGCGGTAAAGGGGATTGACCTCGCGAAGGTCATCGCGGCGTTCGAGGAGCACGGCTATACAGTTCTCAGCGAGGACGGCGCATCGCGTCAGGGGCGTTTGCGCGGCTTTATTGAGCGTCTTTCGGACGGCGAGGATCTGGAATCCGTTCGTGCGGATTTCGTGAAGGAGTTTAGCCACGTCGAGGCACAGGAGATTATGGACGCAGAGCAGACCCTCATCAAGGAGGGGATGCCGATTAGGGAGGTGCAGCGTCTCTGTGACGTGCATTCGGCACTCTTCCACGGTGCGATGGACACTCCTGCGGGTGCACTCTCGCACGATGAGATTCACGCACAGGCGGCATCGGTGAATCCCGACGACATCGACGCACTGCCCGAGGCACATCCGCTCTCCATCCTGCGTGCGGAGAATACGGCACTTGAGACCCTACTTGACACGATTGAGGGCGAGCTGGACGGTGCAAAACGTACGGATGAAATGCTGAAGCACATCCTTGCGCTCGGCGACCTCAGGATGCACTACATCAAGAAGGAAGAGCTGCTCATGCCGCTCCTCTACGACTACGGTGTCACGGGACCCTCGCAGGTCATGTGGGGCATCGACGATGAGATGAAGCGCGAGCTCGCCATGATTATCAAGGCGCTCAAGGCGGATGCAGAGACACTGCCCATGTATGAGGCACGGATCCGTGCACTCACGCAGCGCGTACGTGAAATGATCTTCAAGGAGGAGAAGATTCTCTTCCCACTCAGTCTGCGCTATTTCACGCAGATGGAATGGTATCGCTGCTATCACGATCTGCCGGACATGGGCATCTCGTTCGGCGTTCCCATCCCTGCGTGGGCAGAGGCGCAGCCGTGGCTCGATCAGGAGGCAGCGCGTCTCGCACAGTCTCAGGTGGGAGGAAAGCTCCAGTTCCCGACCGGTGAGCTCTCGATGGAGCAGCTGACGACGATTCTTCAGCTGCTGCCCGTGGACATCACCTTTATCGACAAGGATGACGTCGTCCGCTTCTTCACAAACGAGGGGCAGGTGTTCACGCGTCCGCTGTCCGCACTCGGGCGGGACGTGATGAACTGCCACCCGCCCGAGATCATCCCCGTGGTGCGGAATCTGATCGCGGACTTCAAGGCGAAGAAGCGCACGCAGATGATTGTGCACCGCTACATCCGCGAGCGTCCGATCCGCGTGCACTATCAGGCGATGTATGATAAGTCGGGCGAGTACATCGGCACGGTCGAGTTCGTCACCGACCATGCAGAGCCGCTCGAGAAGTTTCGTCGCTGAACGAGCGTGTATGACACTGCTACATAAAACTTGAGAATGAAAATGATATAAGAACGTCATAAAAAATCTCCCTGTACGCCTGCGCAAGAGCGGCACAGGGAGATTTTCTTTTTGCAAAGAAACTTTTGATATCTTTTGCGTTCATAACATAAATTCGGCGTTTATAACAACTTTTATTGAGTTTTTGTATAAATGTGAGAAAATAAGATAAATAAAATTTTGGGCTCAATAAGAGAGAAAAGAAATCCAGATGAAAGGACAAAGAGACATGAAATCGTCATCGAAAAAACATCTGCGCCGCACACTCCTCTGTGCGCTCGTTGCGGGGAGTATCGCCGCGCCGTTTGCCGTGCCGCACGCGTATGCGCTGCCGATTGAGGGCGCACACGCCGAGACGAATGCGGGGGAGGCGAATATCTCCACGAGCGGCACAGTTATGGACATCACGGGCAAGACCGAGTACAACGTGCTCCGATGGGAGGACTTCTCCATCGACTCGGGCGAGAAGGTACGCTTCGACGGCGGCAGCCAGACGCGCGACTATCTGAACCTCGTCACGGGCGAGGGCGCGTCGAACATCTACGGCACGATCGAGGGCGGCAGGAACGTCTACCTCGTCAACCCGCACGGCATCCTCTTCGCCAAAGGCTCTGAGGTCAATACGGGTGCGCTCTATCTCTCGACGGCAAATCCCGCTGACATTGCCGCAGCGACGGACACATTCAAGACAAACGGCACAAGCCCGCTCTCCGCGACCGCGCAGATGGGCGACGTGCTGAACCTCGGCACGGTAAAGACGAGCAAACTCTACATCGAGGGCAAGAACGTCAAAGTCCTCAACACGGATGATGTGAAGAACACGGCGGGCACTGCGGCGCTCACGGGGACGAACGTCACCATCCGCAGCGAAGAAACGCCGCACATCGGCTACGATGTCGCCAATACCACGACGCGGAACTTTACCGTAAACGGCTCAACTGAAACCAAGAATGTTTCTGACTACAAGAATGCGGATAACTCAAAATCTGCAACAACGCGCAGATGGGATGTCAAGAACCTCAGCGGCACGGCGCATACGGACTATGACTATATGCGCGTGCATGACGTCTACGAGCTGCAGCACATGGACGCGAATCGGGTGAATGCAGCGGTTACCGGGTCGGATAAGAAGATTATCGGCAGATATATGCTCGCGAATGACATCGCGGCAAGTGAGACACAGGACTGGGATGGGGGCTTTCAGCCGATTGGCAGTTCTGATAATAGCATGGGGGCCTTTACGGGACGATTTGACGGCGTAGGGCACACGATCACGGGGCTTACCATTAAGCCACCGACCGATAGTTTCGGGGAGTATTCTCGCGGGATGTTCGCATACATCAATCATGGTGCAGTCATCGAGAATGTCTCCCTGAAGGATGCCTCCGTGTCAGGAGCGGAAAGCGTCGGCGGCATTGTGGGAGATGCAAACTATCGCTCTATCATACGGAACGTCTCCTTCAGCGGTAAGGTCCATGGCAATAGCGTGGTCGGCGGCATTGTGGGAGAGCTACAACAAAACGGAAGTATCATTGAGAACGCCTACCATGAGGGCACGGTCGAAGGGAACCGTGTTGTCGGCGGCATTGTGGGATATGCGGCTTTCAGCTCCACCGTTCAGAACGTCCGGAATGCGGGCAAGGTCTTAGGAAATGAGATACTCGGCGGCATTGCGGGATCGGTAGATGGGGGAAGCCGCGTTCAGAACGCCCTGCAGACGGGAACCGTGGAGCAAAGAGCGGGACAGACGGATTCGCAAGTCGGCGGCGTTGTGGGACTTTTGAACGGTGACACGCTCAGCCATGCCGTATGGAAGGAGGGCAGTGTAACGGATGGGAACGGCGCTCTGATCCGGAAGGGCGTCGGCAGAGAGATGGGAAATCCTACAGTGACCGATGTCAAAGAGCGCAGCTTGGACGATATGAAGAAGGCGGCGACGTATAAGGAATGGGGCAGCGACGTTGCCACCGAGGGCGGCAAGAGGACGCCGTGGCGCATCTACGACGGCAAGACCATGCCGCTCCTCAAGGCATTCCTCCGGACGAAGCATCTTGCAAACCGCGAGCAGGTCTACGACGGCACGGCTCCGACGATTGCGGGCGGCGACCATATTTCCCTCGATGCAGAGAAAAACGTCGGCACATATCATGCCTACAGCGAGCAGTATGACATCATCGGCGGCGCATACACGGTCAAGCCGAAGGAGCTGACGCTCGACTTTAAGAGCGGCACGCGCTTTGACAAGACCTACGACGGGAGCGATACCGTCACGCAGTGGCTCACGAAGTGGCGGCACTATCGTCTCACGGGCTTTGTCGGCAGCGAGGACGAAGATAATATCGAACTGGCGGGTGGCGTCACGGGCAAGTATGCGGACAAGAACGCCGGCAAGGATAAGGAAGTGACGTTCCAAAATCTCGCGCTCACGGGCACGGGCGCGGGCAACTATACCGTCAAGGAGGCACGGGGTGTGGGGACAATCTATCCGAAAGAGCTGGATCTCACACTCACGAGCAGCGCACGCTTTGACAAGACCTATGACGGCAATGCAAACGTGACGCAGTCGCTCGCGAAGGGGACGCACTATACCCTCGATGGCTTTGTCGGCACGGAGGGCACGGGCATCGCACTCGCTCCCTCCACAGGCACATACAGCGACAAGAATGCCGCCGCAGACAAAACCGTCACGTTTAACGGGCTGACGCTCACAGGCACGGGCGCGGGCAACTACACGCTGAACAAGACCACGCTCACGGGCACAGGCACGATCGCGCGGCGTGCGCTGACCCTCGGCGCAGTCGCGGCGCAGAGTAAGA
>CALJPB010000372.1 GCA_937981305.1 uncultured Selenomonas sp. | reverse complement strand
AGTCGGACGGCGGAATGTTTCAAGTGGATAGGAACGGCATGATATTCCTGCTCCAACTCTCGCACACGGATGCCATTGCCGTCGAGGCATTCCGCACGGGTGAGATCGAGCTTGCCGTGACGGAGGTGGACGGCGTGCTCTTCCTGCTCTACCGCATCGACGGTATCTTCAAGGACGGCTGGGGCGACGCGCCGCTCTCCCTCTCCCTCGTGAAAGAGGAATTGCTGCCGAGCGAACAGAGCCTTGCCGATCCGACCATTCATCTCTATCTGATTGACACAAACCTGAAGATACTTCTCGCACAGAGAACAGCGGCTGTACCCGAGGCCTTTGCAGAGATCATCCGAAAAAATGTGCGCGAACAGATGGCTGCGCCGCTCTCGACACGCGCATTTCAAAAGAGGGTTGCTGCGATCTGGGCAGAAAAGTCATCCGCCGATCTGCGCAGCACGGCATCTGCAGCACACATTCTGCCGATGACACTGGGAACAGTGCATTAAAGCATTGATAAATTCAGCACCACCGTCTTGGCATATCGTTTCCGCCCTCTCTTTGTCTCCTTGACAGGACAAAAATCTGCACCAATTCGGCGGATCTCATTTTATCAACGATTCCGTAAAAAAGCCGCCTTTGACCAAGGCATATGGTCAAAGGCGGCTTTTTTTACGAAACATAGTATACGCGATTTGGATGTCGTGCGGGCGGCTTTAGCAGATCGCCGTCACAGTAGCCGAGGGCGCAGTGTCCGACACCGATGTATTCGCCCTCGATGCCGATCTTTTTCAGCAGCTCCTTGTAGTACGGCTCTTCAAACTCCTCCTTGGCACGGTTGATCCAGATCGTACCAAGTCCGAGTGCATGACCCGCGAGCATGAGATTGCCGAGGACGAGACTGCCGTCCTCTACCGCCGTATGCACATCCTTTGGTGCGAGCACCATGAGAATGACGGGCGCACCGTAAAATGGGTCAAAGCCCTCCTTCCAACCGCCGATACGGCAGTTATCCTGCGCGAGCCGCGTGCGCAGATCCGGATTTGTCACGGCGATGATGATGGGCGACTGTTTCCCCTTTCCGCTCGCGGCATACAGCCCCGCCTCGATCACCTCGTCCACAAGAGCCTGCGGTACTGCATCGGGCTTAAATTTCCGAACGCTGCGCCGCTCGATCATATCCTTGATTGTCGCATTCATTTGACTGCTCTCCTCTCCATAATCCCCCGAACGATCCGTGCAACAAGTGCCGTCCGCGCAAATGGCGTGATGATGTAATAGCCGTCGATATACGGTTCAATCTCCTTTGCGGTCTCAAGGGAGAGCTGCACGGCAAGTTCTTCCGCCTCCTCACGGCTGAGTCCATGATAGGCATTGATGATGCGTTCCTCGACGTGAATCCCCGTGATCTCGCTCTCCATAAAGCGCGCGTTTCGCTCGCTGACGACGGGCATGATGCCGCCGAGGATGAGTGCCCCCGGCAGTGTGTCGCGTGCCGTCCGCAGATTCTCCTTTGCCCGTTCACTGAGAACAGGCTGGGTAAAGAAGCCCGTCATGCCCGCCTCCAGCTTCTTTTTGGCGAGCCCGAGCTGCGACGGGAAATGCTTTGCATTCACGTTAAGTGCACCGAACACATGGAACGGTGCGACATCGCCGCGCTCCCCAAGGCTTTTGATAAATGACGTCAGCTTGCGTGAGTTGAACTGGTAGACACTCTTGACCTCATCGCGTTCCGCTGTAGGAATGGGGTCCCCCGTAATGACAATCATGTTGTGAATCCCCTCGGCACTCAGTCCGAGGAGCGTGGACTTGATGGCGTTGAGATTGCGGTCACGGCAGGTCATGTGCGGGATCGGCTCAAGTCCGAGGCTGCGCTGCACGCGCCCCGCAAGCATCCCTGCATCCATGCGCGCACGCGCAATGGGATTGTCCGCAATCGTGATTGCGTGAACCCCCGCCTCCATGAGTTCCCGTGCGCCCGCCATAAATTTATCCGCATTGCCGACCTCGGGTGGATCGAGCTCGACGGCAATGGGTGTTCCTCCCGTTTTCAACGTCTCGAAGAACGCACTGTGCGACGAGCCAAGAGCTGCGTGTTCCGCCTGCTCCACACGCTCTGCCACTGTGCGTCCGCTGTCTGCGAGGGCACAGGAAAGCGCTCGGATATGCTCCGGGGTTGTACCGCAGCAGCCGCCGACAATGGAGATGCCGTCATGCACGAGATCGGCGAGCTCCTCACCGAAATAATCCGGCGCACTCTCATAGAAGGTGCGCCCATCGACGACAATTGGATGCCCCGCATTCGGCATCAGAGAGAGCGGCAGCGGACAACTGCCGAGCAGGTGCACAAGCTCCTTCATCGACTGCACGCCGCTGACGCAGTTAAAGCCGACCGCATCGATGTAACCGCTCGCAGCCACCGCTCGCACGAGCTCCTCGACGAAGAAGCCATCCCGCGTATAGCCGCCGGGAAAGGCAGAAAACGAGGTCAGAACGAACGCCTCGGGGCAGACCTGTTTGATATGAGCCGCCGTCTCGGCCAGCCCCTCAATCGAGGAGTTCGTCTCAAAGATAAAGTGACGTGCGCCCATCGCGAGAAAGATATCGGAAAGGAAGCGATACTCCTCAATGATATCCGCAGGCGGCAGCCCGGAGACGGGACCGATATCGGCAAAGACATAAGCTCCGAACGGCTCCGCCGCACGCGCGGCAAGCTCCCATCCTGTACGAATGATCCGTTCAACGGTCGCCGTGTCCCCTTGGTAGACGATACGATTTGCCGCAAAGGTATTGGTCTTGATCGCCTGCGCCCCCGCACGCAGGTACTCCGTATGGATGTCCTCGACGACACGCGGGGTCTCGATGTTCGCAAGTTCCACGCCCTTGCCGCGCGTATGCGTTTTCTGCGCGTAGTATGTGCCCATACCGCCGTCAAAGATGAGCGGCTTTTTTTTCAAATATTCACGTATGTCCATGCGCTCCTGCGCCATATTGACAGCCTCCCTGCTTTATCCGAGTACGCGGCGTGCAATCTCAACAATGCTGCGCGCATCGCCCGCATAGTGATCTGCGCCGATCTCCTTTGCGTAGTCCTCCGTCAGCACCGCCCCGCCGACGACCGTCTCACACGGATGCCCCGCCTCGTGCAGGGCTTCGATGGTCTTTTTCATCGCCGTGACCGTCGTCGTCATCAATGCCGAAAGGCCGATGAGCCCGACCTTCTTTTCGATGGCGACCTCCACAACGCGCTGGATAGGTACATCACGGCCGAGGTCGATGATCTGGTAGCCGTAATTCTCGAGGACAACTTTGACGATGTTCTTGCCGATGTCGTGGATATCCCCCTCCACCGTCGCAAGAATGATCTTGCCCTTGGAGACTCCCTGTCCCGCCTCGGCAAGACGCACCTTGATGAGTTCAAGTCCCGCCGTCGCCGCATTCGCCGCATTGATGAGCTGCGGGAGGAAGATGATTTCCTGCTCGTAGCGATCACCCACGATATCAAGCGCAGGGATGACCTTCTCCTGAATGATGTCCATCGGAGCCATCTCCGTCAGGAGTTTCCGCGTAATGCGCTCGGCATCGTCGGAAAGTCCTCGAATGATGGCATCCATCAGCGGATCGACAGCGTCTGCACTCTCCGCAGCAGCGGTCTGCACCGCCCCTGCCGCCTCATCGCCCGTAATGCCGAGTTCCTTGCGGCGGCGCATCTCCGCCTGCTCGGGTGCAAAACGCTCGATGTAGGCGGCACAGTCCACATCCTCCCCCGACACGGCGCGGAAGGACACGACGGCATCCATAACGCCCTTTGTATTCGGATTGATGATCGGGAAATCCAGCCCGACGTGCATCGCCTGTATGAGGAAATTCTCTGTCATGTGTCCGCGTGCGGGCAGTCCGAAGGAAATATTGCTGACACCGAGCGCACAGTGCAGCCCAAGGCGTTCGTGCACCTCGCGCACGGCACGCAGGGTCTCCATCGCCTGCATCTGCTGTGCCGAGACCGTGAGCGTCAGACAGTCAATGATGATATCCTTGCGCTCCAGCCCGTACTTCTCCGCCTCCGCCACAATGCGCTCGGCGATGGCGACGCGCTGTGCCGCCGTCTCGGGCAGCCCCTTCTCGTCCATCGCCAGCCCAAGTACCGCCGCCCCGTAGTGCTTCGCGAGTGGGAAGATGGCATCCATGCGCTCACGCTCACCGCTCACCGAGTTGATGATGACGCGCCCATTCGTGACGCGAAGAGCAGCCTCTATCACCCGAGGATTCGCGGAGTCAATCTGCAGCGGCAGGTCGACAACGCTCTGCACCGCTTTGACAACGTACGGGATGATCTTTTCTTCGTCCACGCCCTGTGCGCCGACGTTGATATCAAGCACCTGCGCCCCCGCCTCCTGCTGGGAGATCGCAAGTTTCTTGATGTAGCCGTAGTCCTCCTCGAGGAGCGCCTGTTGCAGACGCTTCTTACCCGTCGGGTTGATGCGCTCGCCGATGACATTGAGCTTGCCGTACTCCGCGACACGCCCCGGCGATGCAACACCCTTGCGTTTTTTTCGCGCGGGACGATCTGCCGCCCCCTCCGCGACTGCCGCTGTGAGCGCACGGATAAAATCGGGATTTGTACCGCAGCAGCCGCCCATGATGAGCGCACCGCGCTGCGCAAACACGGCCATCTCACGGCCAAAATCCTCCGCCGTCATCTCGTACGCACCCGTGCGCGGGTCGGGGAGACCTGCGTTCGGCTTGACGATGATCGGCAGATCTGTCCACTCCATCAGCTCGTCCACAATCGGCACGAGTTCCACGGGGCCGAGCGAGCAGTTCACACCGAGTGCGGCGACACCGAGGGCATCGAGCGTGACTGCGACAGATGGGACGGCCGCGCCGAGGAATGTGCGCCCGTTCTGCTCGAACGTCATCGTCACCCAGATCGGCAGCTGCGTATGCTCCTTCGCTGCGAGCACCGCCGCCTTGACCTCGTAGAGGTCGGTCAGCGTCTCAAAGATGACGAGATCCGCCCCCGCCTCCTCGCCCGCAACCACCATCTCACGAAAGAGTTCGTATGCCGCCTCAAACGAGAGTGTTCCAAGCGGCTCGACCAGCTCGCCGATGGGGCCGATGTCGAGTGCGACGCGCACACCGGCAGCCCCTGAATTCTCC
>CALJPB010000371.1 GCA_937981305.1 uncultured Selenomonas sp. | reverse complement strand
GGGTGTCGCTGCTGGGGTGCGCCGCATCGAGGCGATTACCGGGCGTGCCGCATGTGCATATGCGGCAGAGCTGGCAAGGACTATTCAGGAAATTGCACATAAATTGAAGACAAGACCCGAGGAACTTTGTGCCCAGGTCGATAAGTTTATGAGTGAGCGAAAGAATATGCAGGAACAGCTGCGCAGTTTTGCTGAGTTCCGTGATAAGGCAGATGCGCAGAAGCTGCTTATGGGGGTTCAAGAGATTGGGACCTTCCATGTAGTCCTTGGGAAAGCCAATGTGGACGCGATGGATGAACTTCGTAACATTGCAGATTTGACGTGTGAAAAACTCGAGACAGGCATTGTCGTCCTTGGAGCTGTTATTGACGATAAGGTCAGCCTTGTTGTCAAGGCGGATAAGAATGCTGTAAAACGCGGGGCTCATGCGGGCAATATCATTAAGGCAGCTGCAAAAGCGGTCGGCGGCGGGGGCGGTGGACGTCCCGATATGGCGCAGGCGGGTGGCAAGAATCCCGAAAAACTCCCGCAGGCATTTGAAGAGGCAATTGCTGTGATCCGTCAGCAGGTCTCAGCCGAATAAACATATTGGTCTATGGCTGTCACTGGTTGACAGCCATATTTTTTAGAAGGGCTTTCATGGAAAATGACATCACCGAGCTGCTAAAAAAGAGAGTGTGCCTATTCCTTATCGGTCTGCTGCTTATCGTTTTCTGTGCGTCGTTTATTCTGCTGCATCAACTGGGCGGATCGAATGAGTTCACGCTGTCAAGTGATTTGCAGGCGGGGAATACCTCCGTCGTTCAAGAGCTTCATATTGCGGAGGGTGACCATGTAACAGCGGGGATGCTCCTTGTCACGGTACAGAGTGTCTTTTCAGATGAAGAACTCGCGCGCTTGCAAAAAAATGTTGAGCTTGCACAAAGGAATGTCGAACAGATTCGATACGGCGCAGCTGCAGCATCTCAGAATACACCTGCAGCCTCTGAAGGTCTGGATGCTGCACGAATGCGTATGGAGCGTATGAACGAACTCTATGAGATGGGGGCAGTCAGTGCAGCCAAAAGAAATGAGGCGGCTGCGACATATGAGCAGGAAAAGAACGCGCTGACGATGGGAAGGGGACAAACGACCGTACCAAATGCCGCGGCGCTCAAGACAGCAGAGGAACAGCTGAAAAAGGCGGAGGAGACCCTAGCAAAAGCGAGCGATCATGCGGGGACAACAGGGCTCTTTGCTGTGCGAGAAGGTGTGGTCTCGAAGATCCACGTAAAAAAAGGTGACCTTATCGACAGTGGAGCTTCGATTCTCACACTCGATCTTGTGGAGAACTGCTGGATTGAAGCCGAGATTTCTGCGGAGGATATGAATAGAATCTATCCGGGACAGATTGTCCGATATGAACTGAGCGGTCTGCCTGCTGAGGCTACCGTTGAAGAAATCACAGATTCTGAAACGGAGCCTGAAGACAAAAAAATTGTACATATATCTGTACCGCATGATCGAATCACAGGAAATGAGGAAAATATTACACTCCATTTTCTTCCTTGAAAGGCCATGTGACTGAACTTTTCGGGCATCTTATTCTGTGCTATACTGTGAACGAATAGCAAGCAAGGTAAGACGGGGCACTCATGAGAGGAATCTGCATATGGTAAATGAAAAATTGAGAGATGATCTGACCGATCAACTGTGTCGTGCAATCCTTTCATTGGATACAATGGAGGAATGCTATCAATTCTTTGAAGACATCTGTACGATAGGAGAACTTCGTGCCATGGCTCAGCGTCTGGACGTTGCCCGTATGCTGCACGAGGGAAACACCTACGACGATATTGTTGCACAAACCGGAGCCAGTACTGCGACCATTAGCCGTGTCAAACGCTGTCTGAACTACGGTGCGGATGGATACACCCTCGTGCTGGAAAAAGGCATTTCTACGACGGATATTCATAAGGAGAAGAGCGATGAATTCTAAACAATTGATTTTGGAGACACCATATGGCACGCGCGATCTTCTTCCTGCAGATGCGGCGGCAATGCGCCATATGGAGAATATGTTGTCCTCCTTGTTCCTATGCTGGGGATATCATGAGGTTGCGACACCGACGATCGAACACTTGGATACGCTTGCTCTAAGAATGCAGGATGAGAAATCTCTTTTTATGTTGCTCGGCAACAAAAATAAGCTCCTTGCGCTCCGCAATGAAATGACGACGCCGATCGCTCGTCTCGTCAGCAGCCGTCTGAAGGATGATCCGAGACCGTTGAAGTTATCCTATATTGGCAATGTGTTCCGTATGGAGCAGACGCAGATGGGGCGTCAGTGTGAATTCCATCAGGCGGGAGTCGAGCTGATGGGGAGCGAAACTCCTGC
>CALJPB010000370.1 GCA_937981305.1 uncultured Selenomonas sp. | reverse complement strand
AGCGCACGCAGAGTGCCTTGAGCTTCTTCGGATCGAGCTCGAGGAGGTAGTCCTTCTTGAGACTCCAACGCCAGTTGATGCCGAATGTGCCGGGCGTATTCATACGGGCACGCTCGTCGAGTGCGAGGAGATCCTGCATGGGGATGATCGCCATGCGTGCATTTGACGCGTATGCCATCTTGATGAGCCGTTTGCAGATGGTCTTGGGACGATCCGAGGTCGTCCCCGTCATATTCGCCAGGGTCTCACGCAGCACCTCATCGATGTCACGCGTGTACCAGCCGACGGTGGTGTTGTTGTCATGCGTTCCCGTATAGACGATGCTGTTCTCGGGGGTGACGAAGCCGACGCGCCCCGACTCGTTCGGTTCGAGCATGAAATGCACGATCTTCATCCCGGGGAAGCCGCAGTCGTCGCGCAGACGCTCCACCTCGCTCGTGATGATACCGAGATCCTCGGCAACGATATCGAGTGTGCCGAGCTCGCGTTCGATCTCGTCGAAGAACGGCTTGCCGGGTCCCTTGATCCACCGTCCGTTGATTGCCGTCTCCGCCTTGCCGTCCACCGACCAGTACGCCTCAAAGGCGCGGAAGTGGTCGATGCGGATGATGTCGACCTGCTCGTGCAGCTTGTGGAAGCGACGTTTCCACCACGCATAGTTCTCCGCCTTCATCGCGTCCCAGTTGTACTGCGGGTTGCCCCAGAGCTGCCCGCTGGCAGAAAAGTAGTCGGGCGGTACGCCCGCGACGGTGCGCGGCGTGCCGTCCTCGCTCAGATCAAAGAGGTGCTGATGCGCCCATGCGTCCGCGCTGTCCTGTGCGATGAAGATGGGCATATCGCCGAGGATCTTGATGCCCTTCTTCGCGGCGTACGCGTGCAGGCGATCCCACTGCGTGTGGAATACATACTGCTTGAACCGATCCAGCTCCACCTCGTCCTTCTGCCGTTCGGCAAGTGCCTTGAGTGCTGCGGGGTCGCGGTGTTTGATCTCCGCCGGCCAGTCCGTCCATGCGCAGCGGCCGTATTCCTTCTTTGCCGCATGGAAGAGCGCGTAGTCGTCGAGCCAGTACGCCTCTTTCTCACA
Organism: uncultured Selenomonas sp.; assembly: GCA_937981305.1. Classification (GTDB taxonomy): domain Bacteria; phylum Bacillota; class Negativicutes; order Selenomonadales; family Selenomonadaceae; genus Centipeda. Next base: position 2,082 of record CALJPB010000370.1, on the reverse strand, counting down.
GAATGCGCGGTAGTCCTTGTCCCGCGCGTGCTTCTTGCGGAACACGCGGAACGCCTTTTCGAGCAGTTCCTTCTTGAACGCTTTCACGCGCTCGAAGTCGATGAAGGCGGTATTCGCTTCGTACGGCAGGTAGATGTCCTTCTCCGTCAGCCATCCGCGCTCGACGAGATCCTCGGGGTCGATCATCATGATGTTACCCGCAAACGCGGAGATGGACTGATAGGGCGAGTAGCCATGTCCGACCGGGCTGAGCGGCAGGATCTGCCAAATCTTCTGCCCCGCCTCCGCGAGGAAGTCGAGGAAGCGGTATGCCTCCCTGCCGAAATCGCCCACACCGTATTTCGACGGCAGCGAGGTCGGATGCAGGAGTACGCCCGCCTTGCGCTCGTAGCGGCGCGGTTCTTTGCGCTCACGCAGGAGCAGCCCGAAGAGCGGCGGGATCTTGATGCGCAGCCGCCCGCGCTCCACTTCATAGGTACGCGAGGGCTTGAACGCATCCTCAAAGATGCCGCAGGCGAAGTCGCTCACATCCACCTCGATGGTCATCGTCTCCGTCAGACTGCGGTTGAATGCGGCGATAAATACGCCTTCCTCCTTCTCGTTGTTGAATACGTCGTAGCCCGATCGGATCGTACGCGCATAGGCGATGACATCGCCCGCGCCGTAGAGCGGCAGGATTTCACCCGTGCGCAGGGCATCGTTCTCGTTGCGGACGGCGATGAACCGCTCGAACCAGCCGCGAATCTCCTTGTTGCCGTGCTCCCAGTCATAGGGGCGGCGGTTGAACGGGTCCTTGAACCCCTGCATCCCGATCTCGTCGCCGTAGTAGACGCTCGGCACGCCGGGATAGGTCATCTGCCAGAGGGTCGCCATGAGGAGGCGACGCGAGCCGAGGTCGAACTGCTCCGGCGTCATGCGTACGCGCGACTGCTCGATGGCGGGCATCCCCTCATAGTAGGGGACGCCGGCGAGTACGGTGATCGCGCGCTGTACGTCATGGCTGCCGATGAGGTTCATCATCGCATAGAGATTTTCCTTCGGGTAGTTCTCGATCTGGCTGGCAAGCCGCCGTGCTGTCTGCCGCCCGTCCACCGCCCCCGTGAGGAAGTCAAACATCATCGTGCGCAGCGGGTAGTTCATCGCCGAGTCCATCTCGTTGCCCGACAGATATTCGCGCGGCGTGCCATAGGCGACCTTGTTCGAGGCATCCTCCCAGACTTCGCCGATCATGACGGCGTCGGGGTTGTGCTTTTTCAGCTCCGCGAAGAACTTCTTGGAGAACGTCGGCGGCAGTTCGTCGATCACGTCGAGCCGCCAGCCCGCGATTCCCTCGTTCATCCAGTGGTGCAGGACGCTGTCCTTGCCTGTGATGACAAAATCCATGTAGGCGGGATCCGTCTCGTTGACGTTCGGCAGGGTTTCGAAGTTCCACCAGCAGTCATACTCGTTCGGGTAGCTGCGGAAGTGATACCAAGAGTAGTACGGCGACTCCTTCGACTGGTATGCGCCGATCGATCCGTACTGATGCTGGCGGTTGAAATAGATGCTGTTGCTGCCCGTGTGACTGAATACGCCGTCGAGGATGATGCGGATGCCGCGCTGCGCTGCCGCCGTGACGAGCGCACGAAAGTCCTCGATGTCGCCCAGTACGGGGTCGATCTTGTGATAGTCTCCCGTGTCATAGTGATGGTTGCTCTCGGACTCAAAGACGGGGTTGAAATAGATGCACGAGATCCCAAGCTCCTTCAGATAGTCGAGCTTCTCCATGACCCCGCGCAGATTCCCGCCAAAGAAGTCATAGGCGATGATCTCCTTCGTGTCGGGATCCTTGAGATACATGGGGTCGTCCGTCCAGTCCGTACGGATGACCGCGCCCTTTTTCTTCACGATCGTATCCCCCGCGCGTGCGAAACGGTCCGGGAAGATCTGGTACATGACGGCGTTCTTGAACCAGTCCGGTGTGCGCGCGCCCTTGTTGTAGATCGTGATCTGATAGGAGGCAGGCTCCACCTCGGTCAGTGTACCGACGCCGCCCAGCATCTCCGGATTGTTCCCGTAGAAGTAGCTGCCGCTCTCCGCTGC
>CALJPB010000369.1 GCA_937981305.1 uncultured Selenomonas sp. | reverse complement strand
TCGGACGAAAAAATCTACGCCAATCTGACGGACTTCATTTTATCAGCGATTCCCTAAGATCTTCCATTACGGATGAAAAATCCCCCGCTGCGGCGGGGGATTTTTGCGTTACAGGACTTCGACAAGCTCCACCGCAGGTTTTCGCTGCGTGTGACGTGCCGAGGGAACGCCCTTCTCCGTGGCGTAGCCGATGGGAAAGATGGCGATGAGGTCGTAGTCCGCCATCTGCGGGAACGCCTCTTTGAGTTTCGGCGCGTCGAAATGTCCGACCCATGTCGAGCGCAGCCCCTCGTTGTGAATGGTCGCCGAATAGGCATGATAAATCCCCCAGTTCAACTGGGGGTAGAGAAAAAATCTTATAGAAAAGGGATGCGCCTCCTATGCTAAACTAGAAGTGGCCTGACAACCACAAATGAAGAATAGCATAGGAGGCGCTTGTCAATGAATGACGTAAAAAGTTTATCACACAGTAAATGGAGATGTAAATATCATATCGTGTTCGCTCCGAAATATCGACGGCAAGTAATCTACAACCAAATTAAGGTCGACATCGGAAAGATCCTACGAGATTTGTGTGAACGCAAAGGTGTAGAAATCTTGGAGGCAGAGTGTTGCCCGGACCATATCCATATGCTGGTAACCATACCGCCGCATATGAGTGTCTCCGGGTTTATGGGCTACTTGAAAAGTAAAAGCAGCTTGATGGTATTTGACCGACACGCGAACCTAAAGTACAAATATGGGAATCGACATTTTTGGTGTCGCGGATACTATGTCGATACGGTTGGGAAATATGAAAGTGCAATCAAGAATTATATCAAGAATCAGTTACAGGAGGATATTATGGCAGATCAACTAAGCCTAAAGGAGTTTGTTGACCCGTTTACGGGTAGCAGGAGTGAAAAAGGAAAATAAAAATGCCCCCGAGTAGGGGGCTGCCCGTGATAACAGTGTGGTTGTCAGAACCCATTCGATGCACCTTTTAAGGTGCTACCACAAGCATTTGGCCCTTATAGGGCCTGTTCAAACCACCAGTTCAACTGGTGGTTTTGATTTGGATGAATGATACGCTGTCCGCTCTGCACTTACTCTGCGGACGGCGCGGCATCGGCATCGCCGCAGAAAATAGCCCGCCGCTCCGCCCATGAGAGGTGGCTGTTTGCATGAGAGACAGAGCCATAGGCGGACTCCATACGTGCGAGGAGCGCGCGTGCGTCCGCGCATGAGAAGCCCGCCTTGGGAAGGAGGGCAGCGGCAAACCTATCGGCGCGGCGTTCCTCGTTCTGCGTGAGTGCGCCGTAGGATACCGCACGCAGCACATCCTGTGCCGCACGCGCGTCATAGCGTCCGTCCGCGTTCACTCGCACACCGGAGAGTGCGCTCATCGCACGCGGACTTCGCAGAATGATGGCAGCGGGATCGCCGTGTACAATATGCCCCAACTCATGCGCGAGGAGCGCGGCGAGCTCCCCGTCCGGAAGCGACAGCGCAGCTGCATTTAGGACAATGATCCTGCCGGGCAGCGCGTAGGCATTGAGATGATCCTCCGCGCGTACGATGATCTGCACGTCCTGCGTCTCGCCCGCCGCCGCGCAGAGACGCGCGGCAATCTCCTCTGCACGTCCGTGTGCTGCGGGGGAATCATACCATTCCTGCGCCGCGGCAAATAGGATCGTACGACCCGCAGGGGCATCGAAAAATGAAAGTGCCTCCCGTCCCCCCGCAAAAACATGAGCGGGCGCAATAAAGACGAAGGAAAGAAGAAAAAAGAATACAAAGAAAAATTGTCTGTCATAGCACCTGTCGGCAGAACCGTGGGCGCGTGGAAACCTCTCCGGCATACAGCACACTCCTGTCCATCATGCAGTTTGAGAGAACATCGACATAGAATTTATGTATGGAATTGCACTGTTTGTATACATCAAAGAGATAAATAAAATCTTAAAATGTCTTGAAAAAAAAAAAAAAGAGTGTAAAATAAGACCCAGAGGTAAAAGTCCCGTCTCTGCGTTCACGTAGAAGCGAGATGTACCTTGGAGAGGGGGTGAGATGATGCACAAGAAAACGATGCCGCTCCTTGTACTGCTTGCAGGACTTGTGTGCGCACATACCTCCCTTGCCGCACCTGTGGACCAGCAGACCGTGGGCAGGGCGGTACCGGCAGAGCGCGACGATTCCACTCCCATGTTTTCGGCGAAGATGGGAGAGCGGGATCAGCGTGACGTGGAAGTCGAGCTGCGCTACTATGCTCCCCGTGTGCGGGGCGCGGTCGAGGGACCCGACTACTATACATGGCGAACGCACGAGCACAAGTTGGAGTTCCGAGATGATCTGGGCATCGATGCGACGCGTGCGCCCGAGATCCGTGTGCGCACGGGTTCTCTTGAGGCGAGCTATATGCGGGCGGCAAGTTCTTCCTCGGACTTTGAGCTGAAGCACCTGATCTCCCGTGATGGTGATCGAACAAAATACTTGGGAAACTTGGACACCAAGATGGATGTCGACTACCTCACGGTTGCGTGGAGGCATGACTTTCCGGAGCGAAACTCTCGTACCGTATGGCTTCGCGCAGGACTGCGCTATCTCCGCATACACGCCGAGGTTCAGGGTTATGACAGCCTGCACCGAACGCCGAAGGCGGACGCAGACAGTGCATCCGGCATCGTTCCGATCGTGGGCGCAGGTGTCCGATGGGAGATCTCGCCGAAGTTCGGATTTACCGCGGATGCGAGCGGAATGTATGCGGGCAGCTACGGGCATACACTCGATGTCGAGAGTGCGTTCCTCTACCACCCGGCAGACGGGTGGACTGTAGCGGCCGGTGGACGCTGGATCAATATGTTCCTGCACAAGTCGGGAAAGGATGCCACCTACCAGGCGGAAGGTCCCTTCCTGTCCGTCCGCTATGCGTTCTAAACGCCCTCGCCCGCATTTGCGGGAGAAGTCTCTATGGTCATGAAGCAAAGGAGTAATCAGATGAAGACAACAAAGATGTTCGGCAAGAAGCGTCTCTCCGCCATGATGGCGGCGGCATTTTCCTTCGGTGCGGCATTTTCCCTGACACCGTCGGATGCATTCGCCGCGCATGTGGAGATCTCGCAGTCCGGCACGGACTATGTGTTCACGGTTGACGGAACGGAAAGCAAAGTCTTGGCGAAGGACTTTGCGGCGGAGTTCAACAAGGTAACCTCCACGGCGAAAAATGAAATCTTTGTGACGGGTGGTGCGCGCAGTGCCATCGCCGGGATCGCAGACGGCGTCAAGCTCGCGCCTGGAACGACGTTGAGCGTCAACAAACCGGGGGATCCGAATCATGTTGTGCTGAAGAATGGCACAAAAGAGAGCACACTCAAGGTTGACGGCACCAAGGTAACCGGCAAGGATGTGAACCTCGAAAGCCTTACGGTAAAGGCGAATGGGCAGTCAGCGGACGTTGACCTGACGGGTAATGTCGGCAAGCTGTCGATGGATGGTGCGAGCAACGTCGGGCTGAAGACGACGGACGGAACGCTGAAGGTCGCCAGCTTGGATGTCAAGGGAACGGCGCTGAACGGCACGGCAAACGTCGAGGCTGAGACGGCGAATCTGCAGGGTGCAAAGCTCAACGGAACGCAGCTGAAGGCGGCCACAGTCA
>CALJPB010000368.1 GCA_937981305.1 uncultured Selenomonas sp. | reverse complement strand
GCGTTTTTTCAAGGGAATATTCTCTTGCCACTGTTTCCTATCGCTCCTTACACTGCCGATAAATATTACCAGCGATAATGTGCGAATGCCTTGTTGGCCTCCGCCATCTTGTGCGTATCTTCCTTTTTCTTGATCGCTGCGCCCGTATTGTTCGCAGCATCCATCAGCTCTGCCGAGAGGCGTGCATCCATCGTCTTCTCGCCGCGCAGACGCGCATAGCCGACAAGCCAGCGGATGCCGAGCGTCATGCGGCGATCCGCACGAACCTCGACCGGAACCTGATAGTTGGCACCGCCGACGCGGCGTGCCTTGACCTCGAGCACCGGCATAACGTTGCGCAGAGCCGTCTCGAACACCTCGAGCGGATCCTGCCCTGTCTTCTCGCGAATCGTGTCAAACGCATCGTACACGACGCGCTGTGCGACACTCTTCTTGCCCGAGAGCATAACCTTGTTGATAAACTTCGTCACCGTCTTGGAATGATATACCGGATCCGGCAGAACATCCCTCTTCGGCACAGGGCCCTTACGTGGCATAGCCCAACCTCCTAACGATATACTGCCTTACTTCTTCTTCGCACGCTTCGCGCCGTACTTGGAGCGACCCTGTGCACGGTTCTGAACCCCTGCGGTATCGAGGGAACCGCGAATGATGTGGTAACGAACACCCGGCAGATCCTTGACACGGCCGCCGCGAATAAGGACGACGCTGTGCTCCTGCAGATTGTGCCCGATTCCGGGGATGTATGCGGTCACCTCGATGCTGTTCGTCAGGCGAACACGAGCAACCTTTCTAAGAGCAGAGTTCGGCTTCTTCGGCGTGGACGTATAGACACGCGTGCAGACGCCGCGCTTCTGCGGGCTGTTCTTCAGTGCTGGTGCTTTCGATTTCTCCTCAAGGCTCTTCCGGCTCTTGCGAATGAGCTGATTGATCGTTGGCATACTGCACCTCCTTCCTTTGTCGTCATATCATTTCTTTTGTATGAAAACGCAGAGAACTGCGTTTTTACCGTAGTTTGGCAACCGCCGCTGCACCCACATCGAGGTGTACCGCAGCGCCGAGCTCCGCCTTCGTTGCGGAGCGGTCAGGGATGATTCCCACGTCCCCACACGCGGCAAAGAGCGGATCGAGCACCCGCCCGTCCACATCGCTCGCGATGAACACCATCTCCGCCGCGCCATTCTTCACCGCCTTGCACACCTGATGAATGCCGGCGACCGTACGCGCTGTTCGCAATTTTTCCAGAGACATAGTTCACCTCCAAAAAGGGGACTGTCACATAATATCATCCGTCAAAACGCTTGTCAACGCATATTTTACAAAGTTTTTCATTTACACCTTTTCTAGCGTATCTTTCTTTTCTTCTTGGATAGAAATCAGAAAAGGGAGACGCCGCCGCCTCCCTCATCATCGCACTACATGAATGCGTCTGCGCCGCTTCTCAGGATCCGCAGCACCGTCTTTCACCGGCTGCGTGCGGCTGCGGTCGGCAATGCCGAGCAGCATCCCCATGCCCGCCATCGTCACGATCAGCGACGACCCGCCGTAGCTGATGAACGGCAGCGGCACGCCCACGACAGGCAGCAGCCCCGCCACCATCGCGAGATTCGCCAGTGCCTGCCCGAGCACGAGAAAGATGATGCCGAGCGCAAGCACCTGCCCGAACGTATCCTTTGCACGCGCCGCCACACGCATACAGGTGATGAGCAGCACCGCAAACAGGAAGAAGATCAGCAGCACCCCGAAAAATCCGTGTTCCTGACTGAAAATTGCAAACGCAAAATCCGTATGCGCCTCCGGCAGATACTCGTACTTGCTCACACCATCGCCGAAGCCCATCCCGAAGATCCCGCCCGAGCCGATTGTCGAGAGCGACTGCACCATTTGGTAGCCCGCATCACGCGCGTCCGACCACGGATCGAACCAGACCTCAAGACGCTTCATGCGGTACGGCTGCAGCGTCCCAATGGCAAATGCCGCGAGCACCGTCGGCGGCACGATCCACAGCCATCGGCGCGGCGGCACAAGCAGCACAAGCGCCATCAAGAGAGGCACACCAAACACAATGCACGCCGTCCCAAAATCCGGCTCGCGATAGACGAGGAACGCCATCACGAGAATCGCACCAAACGGCGTAAAAACGCGCCCCCCATCCCGATCAAGGCGAAAGTGTTCCTTGCTGAGCACCGCCGCGATCGAAAACGCCCCCATCAGAACCGCCATGAGCTTTGCAAACTCCGCCGGCTGGAAGCTCAAAGGCCCGAGTGCAATCCACCGCTGCGCCCCATTGATCGTCGTTCCGACAAAGAGCACAGCGATCAGCAGAAACACCGTGACTCCCATCCCGAGAAACATCCACCCGCGCATCCGTTGATAGTTCATGCGCCGACAGAGCCAACACGCAAGCAGCCCGAGAAAAACCCACGCCAGATGGCGCTGCAAAAAATAATACGGATTCTCGAAATTCATTGCCGCGAGCACATAGCTCGAACTGAAGACATTGATCGTCCCCGTCACGAGGAGAATCGCCATGATGATGACAATCGGCTCCGTCTCACTCTTAAAGAGTGTGTAGCGCGTACGCATCACGCACGCCCCACGGGCGGACGCGCCACAACGCGCCCGATCTTCGCCCCGCGTGCGCTGAATTTGCGTTCATACTCCGTCATGATATTATCCGCCTCACCGAGCGCATGGAGATCGTGCGTCACGCGCGAGAGCTGCCACCCCTGCGCCGCCATCGTCTCAAGCGAGTAATCGAACAGCCCCATGTTGTCCGTCTTAAAGTGAATCTCTCTACCCTCACGCAGAACAGCCGCATACCGTGCAAGGAAAAGCTCGCTCGTCAACCGGCGCTTCGCATGACGTGCCTTCGGCCACGGATCGGAAAAATTCAGATAGATGCGATCCACTTCACGGGGTGCAAAGAGCTCCGTCAAATGCGCCGCATCAAAAACGAGCAGCCGCACATTCGACAGTGCACGCGCCGCCGCCTTCCGTGCGGCAAAGTAGAGCACCCCCTGCTGCGCCTCAAGCCCGACATAGTTCACCTCGGGATGACGCGCCGCCAGCTCCGTCAGAAAATCGCCCTTACCCACACCGATCTCCACGTGAAGCGGTGCCGTGCGCCCAAACGTCTCCGTCCACGCGCCCGCACATTTCGACCAATCGCCGCCAAGCGGCGTCACAAAGTCCGCATAGTCCAGAATTGCCGCATCAATCCACGGCTTTCGTCTCAGTCTCATAGTATATCCCGCTCATCCCCGTTCTGCCGCGCAGAAAACAGACCGATTACCAAATCTTTCCCGCCATGAACCAGACGCGGTTCTTCGCGTTGTTCTTCACTGACACCGATGGATCCAGTCCGATCCGCTTGGCATAGTCCAGCCGTGCGAACCAGTCGCCCGGCTCACTGTACGCCGCGCCGAGTCCCCAACCGCGCAGCGTCACACGATCCGCGCCGCCGTCCATGCCCTTGCTCACACGCACCGCGCCCGCATCGTAGAACGTACTCAGCGTCAGCCCGCGCAGCGGCGTGTGCCAGCGCACCTCCGCCGTGCCGAGCGCCCCCTCGTCGCCCGTCCCCTCGCCCTGCGCGTAGGCACGCACACCGTTCGGACCGCCGAGGTAGAACTCCTCCGAACTGTCGAGATTGCGGCTCGCCTTCTGCCCCGAAACCTTGACCATAAAATCGGTGCTGTGCCCGAGCTGCTGCACCGCCGTCACATCCGCTTCGAGCTTCGCATACGTTCCGTCCTCCGTGTGGTTCAGCGTCCCCAACACACGGCTGTAGTCCGAGTCCAGGCCCAACGACCCGACCGTCAGATTCGCCGTGTAGTTCAGCATCAGCCCGCGCGACCGCTGCATACCGACCAGCCCCGCATAAATACTGTGCGTGTGCTTCTTGCCCCTCAGATCGAACCCCGTGATATCATCATTCAGATTGCGATAGTTATAGCCGTAACGGAACATGAGACTGCGCTCCGTCAGATGATAGAGCGGAGCCTGTCCAAAGAGCGAGAGCGTCAGCGAATTGCCCTCCGCACCGATCGGAGAGAGCTCCCTGCCCACCTTGTAATTCATACGCGAAACACCAATGCCCAGCGTCGAACCGCCATGCCCGACCACCGTCTCATAGTTCGCATAGAAATTACGCAGACTTCCGTTCGAGATCAGCGTACCGAGACTCACCTTGTCCCCCGTCCCCGACGGATCGTAAAGCGTCTCCTGCAGGCCGTAGCGATACCGCCCCGTCGACGGGCTGCCGTAGTTCTCTACATAGAAAACCGTATTCGACTCCTTCGAGTCCTCGATGCGCACCGTCAGCCTGCTCGTACCGAACTCCCGTCCGGGGCTCAGCACCCCCACCGCACGCGCTCCCGTCGCATCCGACACCCCGTAGAGCGCCGTCTCCAGACGTTCGGTCGTGATAACATCGCCCGTTTTGAGCCCTGCGATAATACGCCGCGCCACAGGCGTTCTGAGGCGGCTCTTATTCTCGATCACAATCTCATCGTAACGCCCCGGCAGAACGCGCAGCACCACCACGCCGTCCGTACTCTCCTGCGGCGGCAGATACACCGCAGCGGCAGGATAGCCGTGACTGCGACAGTAGGACGTCAGCTCATCCACCGTCTGCCGCAGCTGCGCCATCGTACGCTTCTCCCCCATCCCCTCGGAAAGAATACGCGCAAGCGCATCCTTGTCGAGGACGAGATCGGGCGCCTCCATAATGAAGTTCTCAATCGTAAACTGTGCATCGTCCCCATCTTGACGATAGCGCGGCACACCATCCTCCACACCGATCTCAGGATGCGGCTGCTCCGCCGCGACATCCGCCCCGGGACGCGCCAGAGACGGCGCAGCAAGCCCCGCAGATCCCTGCGCTGCAAGTCCCGCACAAATACACGCCGCAAGCCCTGCACGCAGCATCATACCCTTTTCCATATGGTTCATCCCATCTCGCACGTTCGTATCACAGCTCCTAAACACGGCCAATAATTCGACTACATTCTAGCATTTTCGGGGGGAAAACACAAGGCAGGAGGGGCGGCGCGGTTGCAATCCGCATATGATTGCGGTAAACTTTGAAAAGGAACAGTATACAGACAGGAGCATAGATCATGAAGAAAATATTATTCGTCTGCCACGGCAACATCTGCCGCTCCCCGATGGCAGAGTTCGTCATGAAACACCTCGTGCGCGAAGCGGGGCTTGCCGATAAAATCCTTGTGGAGTCCAAGGCGCTCCACCGTGACGAGATCGGCAGCGACACCCATCGCGGCACACGCGAAGTTCTCCGCGCACATAACATCCCGTTCGAGAAACGTCGCGCAACACTGATGACCACCGCCGACTACAGCGCATTCGACATCATCATCGGCATGGACACCGAGAACATGAACGACCTCGACCGCCTCACGGGCGGCGATCCCAAAGGCAAGGTACACCGCCTCCTCTCCTACATCGGCGAGGAACGCGACGTCGCCGACCCGTGGTACACCGGCAACTTCGACGTGACCTATCGTGACGTGGATGCGGGGTGTCATGCGCTATTAAAGGAACTAATAAAAAACGGATAAAGACACACGGACGAAATACATAGGGAATGCGAAGCGTACACGCAGAAAGGAACTGCTATGCAAATCCACCCCAAAGGAAAACAAAACGAAGTCCTGGCACTGCCACCGAAGGGACATATTATCGTTTTAGGAACAGCCGGAAGCGGCAAAACCACAATCGCCTTGCTGCGTGCCAAATATTTAAGCACACTCCACAAAAACGACAAGGTATTACTGGTTGCATTCAACAATGCACTGATGGAGTATATGCGCTCTATTCTCCACACCATTCCCGAAAACCTCATCATCAAAAACTATCACAAAGTTGCTTATCAATACCTGCACGCGCGCGGGAAGTGGCCCAGAGGTACAAAAAT
>CALJPB010000367.1 GCA_937981305.1 uncultured Selenomonas sp. | reverse complement strand
GGTCTGGAACTCGACGCGCACGTGTAATCTGCGCTGCCGTCACTGCTATATGTCCTCTGACGGGCAGAAGTACGATGGTGAGCTGACGACGGAGGAGGCAAAGCGTTTCATCGACGGCCTAGCGGAGTTCCGTGTGCCGGTGCTGCTCTTCTCGGGCGGCGAGCCGCTGATCCGCCCCGATTTTTTCGAGTTGGCGGAGTATGCGCGGGACAAAGGCGTGCGCCCGACGCTCTCGACGAACGGGACGCTCATCACGCGCGAGGTGGCGCAGCGGATCAAGGATCTGGGGGTCGGCTACGTCGGCATCTCGCTCGACGGGCTCGCGGATGTGAACGATATGTTCCGCGGGGTCGAGGGCGCGTATCAGCGTGCGATGGAGGGGATCGAGAACTGTGTTGCCGTGGGGCAGCGCGTGGGGCTCAGGTTTACGATCAACCATCACAATATCATGGAGCTGGATAAGATCTTTGACTTTATCGAGGAGAAGGGGATCAATCGCGTCTGTTTCTACCATCTCGTGTATTCGGGGCGCGGTGGTCAGATGATGGACGAGGATGTGACGGCAGAGGAGTCGCGCCGTGCGATGGATACGATCATCGCGCGGACGAAGGACTTTGAGGCGCGTGGGCTGAAAAAGGAAATCCTGACGGTGGACAATCACTGCGACGGGGTCTATATGTACCTGAAGGCACTTGCGGAGGGCAATGACGCGGGTGCGGAGCAGATCAAGAAGCTGATCGGCGCGAACGGCGGCAATCGCTCGGGCATCGCGTTCGGCGAGGTCGATCACCTCGGCTATGTGCATCCCGATCAGTTCACGCAGCATCATACGTTCGGCAATGTGCGTGAGCGCAAGTTCGGCGACATCTGGCAGGATATGACGCATCCGATTCTCGCGGGTCTGAAGGACAGGAAGCCGCTGCTCAAGGGGCGCTGCTCGAAGTGTCGGTATCTCAGCTGGTGCAACGGGAATTTCCGCACGCGTGCAGAGGCACGGACGGGGGACTTCTGGGAGTCCGATCCGTCCTGCTATCTGACGGATGAGGAGATCGGTGTGCGGGGGGCGGCTCTGTGAGCGCGGCGATGGAGGCGGCGCACGCCGCACAGGGAACGATGGGGACGCATCCGCACGCAGCGGGACATCCTGCGGGTGCGGGGCATCCGCACGCGCATATGGGCGGTCACCCCGGCGGACATCCGCACGGGATGGGACATCCGAGCGGGCATCCTGCGGGGATGCCGAAGGGCCATCCGAAGGGGGTCGCGGGCGGTGGGGTGAAGATCATCTCGTGGAACACGACGAACGCGTGTAATATGTACTGCGCCCACTGCTATCGCGATGCCGGCTGCCGCGCGGACGAGGAACTCTCGACGGAGGAGGGCAAGAAGCTCCTGCGCGAGATCGCGAAGGCGGGCTTCCGCATCATGATTTTCTCGGGCGGGGAGCCGCTGACGCGTCCCGATATCCTCGAACTCGTTTCCTATGCGCGCGGGCTCGGGCTGATCCCCGTGTTCGGTACGAACGGGACGCTGATCGATCTGCCGATGGCAAAGGCGCTCAAGGAGGCGGGCGCGTGCGGGATGGGCATCTCGCTCGACTCGCTCGACAAGAATAAGCACGATACGTTCCGCTCGTTCCCCGGCGGTTGGGACGGCGCGGTACGCGGGATGATGAACTGCCGCGAGGCGGGGCTGCCGTTCCAGATCCATACGACGGTGATGGATTGGAACGCGCACGAGTTGGAGGCGATGACGGACTTCGCCGTGGAGATCGGGGCGAAGGCACATCATTTCTTCTTCCTCGTGCCGACGGGACGCGCGGAGACGATCGAGGAGGAGTCGCTGCGTGCAGAGGCATATGAGGATGTCCTCTCGCGCATCATGCGGAAGCAGGAGACGGTGGACATCGAGCTGAAGCCGACCTGTGCGCCGCAGTTCCTGCGGATTGCCGATCAGCTCGGTGTGGACACGCGCTTCTCGCGTGGGTGTCTGGCAGGGCTGACGTACTGCATCATCAGTCCGCGCGGCAAGGTGCAGCCGTGTGCGTACCTCAACCGTGAGCTGGGGGATGTGCGCGAGACGCCGTTCGATGAGATCTGGGCGAAAAACGAGGTGTTCAAGGAGCTGCGTACGCTCGACTACGGCGGCGGCTGCGGCTCGTGCAGCTACAAGAAGGCGTGCGGCGGCTGCCGTGCGCGTGCGGCGTACTACCATGACGGCGACTTCATGGCGGAGGAGCCGTGGTGTCTGTATCACGGGCGGCGCGGAGAAGCGTAAGAGAATAGACGAAAGCCCCCGATGATGGTCGGGGGCTTTTATGTGGAAAGATTTACTTGCACTTCGAACAAATGAATGTATAATAGAGACAGAGAACCCTCTGATAAGCTATGGCGGCGACCTTCTTCACCTTCCCGATCCTGTAAGTGGGAGGTGTTGCGATATGAGTTACTACGAGTTCATCCTTGCGTTGATCCTCGTCACTGGCTACATTATCTGCGTTAAAAAGAAATAACCGCCCTGCCTTGCA
>CALJPB010000366.1 GCA_937981305.1 uncultured Selenomonas sp. | reverse complement strand
CGAATCTCCCGAATTGGCATCCCCGTCTCCTTGAGTCGCAGGATGAATGCTGCCCACGCAACATCTCGTTCAGAGTAACACCGCCGATTCGCCGCCGTACGCTCCGGCAGGAGCAGTCCCTCATGCTCATAGTAACGTAGCGTATGAATTCCCAGCCCCGTTTTCCGTGAAAATTCACCAATACTATATTCCATAAAATCCTCTCCTTGACATAGAGTATACTCTACATTGTAAAGTAGTGCCAGAAGGAGGATTTCATCATGAGCAAACAAAACAACAGATACACCGTCATCACGGGAGCAAGCTCCGGCATCGGAGCGGCGACAGCAAAAGCATTCGCTGAGCGCGGACACAACCTCATCCTTATTGCACGGCGCACAGAGCGACTAAATGCCCTAAAGGAAGAGATTCTTGCCGCACATCCGGCACTGGACATCGTTATCAAAACTGCCGATCTCTCTTCTGTCGAGAACGTCACACAAGTCTATGATACAATAAAAGCCTTACCTATTGGGACATGGATCAACAATGCGGGCTTTGGAAGCTATGGCGCAGTCGGCACATCCGACCTTGACAAAATCAGACAAATGCTTCATCTAAACATCGAGGCACTGACCGTCTTTTCCACACTCTTCGTACGAGACTTCGCTGAGATAGAAGATACGCAGCTGATCAACATTTCCTCCGTCGGCGGCTACACCATTGTCCCAACTGCTGTCACCTACTGCGCGACAAAATTCTATGTCAGTGCATTCACCGAGGGACTCGCACATGAACTCATAGCACGCGGCGCGAAGCTCCGTGCAAAGCTCCTTGCCCCCGCTGCAACGCAGACCGAGTTCGGCGCAGTCGCGAACAACAACGCCGCCTATGACTATGACAAGGCGTTCGGCACCTATCACACAAGCAACCAAATGGCAGAGTTCCTTCTCGCCCTATACGATAGCGATCAGACAATCGGTATCGTTGATCGCGAGACCTTCGTGTTTCGTCTGTGCCCGCCACAGTTTCCCTATGCGGGAGGTTCTGCACATAATCAAAATGTAGTCGATGAGTAATTAAGCCATCTCCTTATAATGCATCGTCAACGTACGTAGCCGTGTACGGATCACCTCTCTGAGTGCCATAGACTCGACCGTTTGAACTTCATCTCCATAGTGGATAAAGTAATCCGCGATAAACTCCTCCTCGCCCACATTGTAAAATCCATGGATATAGTACCGCCCATTCTCCTCCACAAGTCGCATGGATGGATAGTGTTCTTTATAAAAAAAATCTCGTCCTTTTGCTGTAATTTCGACAACAAAGGAGAGTGCATCTGCACGGCAATAGAGATCCTCTGCGGGATGAGCAAAGGATAAAAGTGGCATCCCCGTCACATCCGTACACTCCTCCACCGCAGTGATGCGGTCACACCGAAAGACACGCGCCTGCCCCATCTCGAAATCATGCGTTGTGTCATACCATAAATGTGATATAATGATAGACATCTATTCGTCTGACCTGCTATTTACGAGGAGATGTCATTATGACACAGCGTCCTGCATTTGATGAGATTCGCTCATATGAGGAGTTTATAAAATATTATTGGTATCGAACAGAACTCGTAGAGATTTGCAAAAAGCTTGGAATTGCACACAGGGGGTAAAAAAAGATCTCAATCACAACATTGCAGAATACTTTAAAGGGAACATAGTCAAAGCCACTCCCCAAAAAGAGCAGATGATATCATCTGGAGCGATTTCCTTGGACACACCATTACTTGCTTGCAACTTTTCGTTCAACACAAAGTTTAGAACATATTTCTCAAATCTGACGAGGGTTTCTCCCTTTAAATTTACAGCAGATATGGCGACCGCATGGCGAAAGGTGAAAGCGGATCACGACACATCGTTTACTATACAGGACATGTTGAATGTATATAAGGGGATATCGACGTATGCAAAGTATGATTCTTCTGTATGCGAATGGAACCGCTTCTTAAAAGATTTCTGCGCTGATCCCATAAATGACAAGTTCAAATCAAAATTAAAGGCAGCTGCTATCCTATGGCGAATTGTTCGTGATTCCGATCGACCTAAAATGTATTCACACACATTAGTGCAAGATCATTTAAAACAACTCGAAAAGCTTTAAGGATAACACTTCTTAATTAATTTGTTGACTGTATTGTAAGAAACGCTGATAACTGTAGTCCAACTTCTCTCAGCGCATCTTTTCCCTGCCAATGTCCCCCTATAGAGTACCAATCTTCATCCGCTTTGTTTCCTTAAATAGAACAAACCTCTACATCCATCAACGCCGCTCTCAATCCCACCCTTAAAAACAACAACCACCTGCCCGTCCTCCTTGACCACA
>CALJPB010000365.1 GCA_937981305.1 uncultured Selenomonas sp. | reverse complement strand
CTTGCCCGTATGCTTGAGGCGGGGGAGGATCCCCTCTACGTCGCACGCAGAGTGACGCGTTTTGCGGCGGAGGATGTGGGCCTTGCCGATCCGAGGGCACTTGAACTTGCCGTTGCAGCTTATCAGGCTTGTCACTACATCGGATTCCCCGAGTGCAATGTCCATCTGACTGAGGCGGTGATCTACCTTTCCCTCGCACCGAAATCGAATGCAATGGAGACGGCGTATCTTGCAGCGGCTGCGGATGCACGCACGATGCTTGCAGAACCTGTTCCGCTCGTGATTCGGAATGCCCCGACCAAACTCATGAAAGAGCTTGACTATGGCAAGGGCTACCGATATGCACACGATACGGAGGAGCGTATTACGAATATGCAGTGCCTGCCGGATTCACTCGTTGGAAAAATATACTATCAACCGACGGAGCAGGGGATGGAAGGACGGTTTCGCGAACGTCTGGATTGGATCAAAGAGTGGAAGAAAAATCATCCCACGAACAACAATCCAAATAAATAAATAAAAATAACCAAAAATATACGATAAATAATAAAAAATATCGTGAGACATGATGATTCTATGCGTCATTGAGAGAAAGGAAGGAACTCCGGCGTTGGATGGGAAGCTGAAATTATACGGATTTAACAACCTCACCAAGGCGTTGAGCTTTAATATCTACGATATCTGCTATGCGAAATCTGCACGAGAGCAGCGGGACTATATTAAATACATTGATGAGCAATATAATTCCGATCGTCTCACAAAGATTCTCTCGCAGGTTACGGATATGATCGGCGCGCGGATTCTCAACATTGCCAAGCAGGATTATGAGCCGCAGGGAGCGAGCGTCACCATGCTCATTGCAGAGGAGGCAGCGGTCGTCTCCGGCAGCAAGAAGCCGGTCAATGCAAAAGCACCCATGCCTGAGACCATCCTCGCACATCTCGACAAAAGTCATGTGACGGTGCATACCTATCCCGAGTATCACCCCGATACGAGCATTGCAACCTTCCGTGTGGATATTGATGTAGCGACCTGCGGTGAGATCACGCCGCTGCAGACGCTCGACTACCTCATCAGTCAGTTTGATTCGGATATTATCACGATGGATTACCGCGTGCGCGGTTTTACGCGCGACTTGCAGGGGCGAAAGCTGTTCGTGGACAGCAAGATGACCTCCATCCAAGAGTTCATCAAGCAGGAGACGCTGGATGAATACGATGCCGTGGACATCAATCTCTACCAGGCGAGCCTCTATCACACGCGTATGCTCATCAAGGAGCCGCAGCTGCAGAACTATCTCTTTAACACCGATGTCGATGAGATTCCGCCGAAAACCCGCCTCCTCATCAGCACCAGTCTGCGCCGTGAGATGATCGAGATCTTCAGCGGCAGAAATGTCTACTGAGCAGCGGTCTTCCCTGATCTTTCCTTCATGCGGGCGTATGTTGAGGGGGTGGGCGTTATGCCAATGTTTCGGAGATCGCTCGTTGTCCTGCTTGTGCTGGTCGTTGCCGCACTTGGCGGCACGATGTACGGCTACTACACGGAACAACAGGCATTGTCGATCCCTCCGGCAGTCAGTGAGAGTGCCGAGGTGAAACGGCCCATCACCGTTTATGTCTGTGGTGAGGTCAAACGCCCGGGATTGGTCAAACTGACCGAGGGGCAGCGCGTTGCGGATGCAGTGAATGCCGCAGGTGGTGTGATTGAGACGGCGGACATTGACCGCATCAATATGGCGGCATTTTTGGAGGATGGGATGCAGGTTCGTGTACCCGAGCGTGTGGGGGGATTCTCCGACGGGGTCAGAACCGCTTCCGGAAAAAATGCAGAGGGAATGATCAATCTCAATACGGCGAGTGAGAAAGAGCTTCAGGAACTGCCCGGGATTGGTCCCGCTATATCTGCGCGCATCATTGAGTATCGTGAGACGAACGGTGCATTTCAATCCATCGAGGATGTAAAAAAGGTGCGTGGGATCGGAGATGCCAAATTTGAAAAAATGAAGGACAAGGTGACCATATGAAGATGGGGCAGTATCCGCTCTCCTTTCTGTGCGGTCTCCTTGCGGCATTCGGTCTTGGAATTTTTTACAGCGCATGGATCCATATTTCATTTGTGACATATGCGCCATATCTCATCTGTTTGCTTTTGGCAGCAGCCCTTACATCGACAATCCTCGTTCTGAAGTCGAGTGAACGAACATGGATTGCCTTTGTGGGGCTTTTTTTCATCTTGGGACTTGTTCGCTTTTCCGCTGCCTACGAGCTGCCTGTGCATGATATTTCTCATGCGGCAGGGGAACGTGTACGTGTTGTAGGCACGATTGTCGATGCCCCTGTGATCCGTACGGATGTAGATCATGTGCAGCATATACGCTATACGGCGGAAGTTCGTCGCATTATGAGGGGGAATGATGGATATGCTGCCAGTGGAAAAATTCACATCCATACGCGCCGCACAGAGGACAACGCTCCGACGCACGTGGAAATCGGCGATGAAATCACAGCTGAGGGGACTGTTCGCCGTCCGCATGGGTATCAAAATCCAGGCCAGATAGATACGGTGTTTCTGCTGCGTTGTGATGGAATCACGGCACGGATCTTTGCGAACGACGGTGGGATAGAAATTACTTCGAATGAGAATCCGTCCTATGCACAGTCCTTTCGTCGTTGGGCGGCACGCGTGCGTACGCACTATATCGAGCGCATGACGCAGGTCATGCCGCGTGCAGATGCCGCTGCTATCTTTGCCATGCTGTTTGGCGGGTACGACGGTATTCGTCCCGAACTGCTTGAAGCGTTTACCGTCACGGGAATTGTGCACATCCTGTCGGTGTCAGGTTCCCACATCAGTCTCCTAGCTGCCGTTATTGCGTGGCTTGCCTTGTTTTTCCGGCTGCCGCGCATACTGTCCGCAGCGGTGGTCATCATGGCGATCATCGTCTATGTGATTTTGGCGGGCATGGTTCCGCCTGCCGTACGCTCCGGCATCATGGGGGCGGCCGCCTTTCTTGGACTCGTGCTTGGTCGGGAACGTGATGCGCGATATGTGCTTGTGCTCACGGGGATACTCATGTTGATGGTCTCACCGCTGCTGTTCTTTCATATCAGCTTTCAGTTATCCTTTTTGGCGACAATGGGGCTGCTCTTTCTCGCTCCTGTCCTTCGCGCGTACATGAAGTTTCTGCCGCGTATCCTTACAGACAGTCTTTCGATCACGATCGGAGCGCAGCTGGCGACATTGCCGATCCTCGCATGGTATTTTAATCAGATTTCGTTGGCATCGCTGTTTGCCAACCTCCTTGTCGTACCTCTTGTTGATATTATTATCATCCTTGGTCTTGGCGGAGGTATCGCTGCATTTTTTTTCCCGTTTCTTGGTAAAATTGTCTTTGGGTTTGACAGCATACTGCTTGGTATTACGTTTGAACCGACACGGAT
>CALJPB010000364.1 GCA_937981305.1 uncultured Selenomonas sp. | reverse complement strand
TTTGTTCGGGACGTAGCTCAGCTTGGTAGAGCGCTTCCTTGGGGTGGAAGAGGTCGTGAGTTCAAATCTCGTCGTTCCGACCATTTTCAGCATAGGAACCTCCGCGCAGCTTGCGTGGAGGTTTTTTCGCGTAAGGAGGAGGGTTCTATGAATCTTATTGTAGACAACGGCGCTCTGCAAGTCCTGCTCGTTGCCGTCATGTTCCTCTCCATCATGGTGGAGATCAAGACGGGCGGGCTTGGTGTGGGTGTTCTGCTCGGCATCGTTGCGGCAGCGGTCTTTTGGGGCAGCCAGTACACGCGTGGATTGGTGGAAATCTATCACATTGCAGTCTTTCTCGTGGGTGTCCTTATGATTATTGTGGAGATCCTGCTGCCGACGGTGGGATTGCTCGCGGGGCTTGGCGTCGCGGCGATGCTCTACAGTATTGTACTTGCACTCGGCGGGGATATCGGTGCGTTGGCAGCGCTTGGCATTGCACTGGTGATTGCGGTTGTCCTCTTTTTGCTGATTGTCTCACGTCTACCGTCGAGCAGGCTCTGGAACAAGATTGTTTTGCAAAAGTCCTCGCGTACGGAGGAGGGCTATGTGAGCGCGGCGGAGCGGACGGAGCTTGTCGGGAAGACGGGCGAGGTGCTCACGGAACTGCGTCCATCAGGAACCGCACGCATCGACGGCCGCCCTGTGGATGTGATCTCAGAGGGCGCGTTTATTCAAAAAGGGAAAAGCATTGTTGTCCTGTCCGTGAACGGCAGCCGCGTGGTCGTACGCGAGGCATAGTGCCGTCTGGCGGAATTTGTTAAGGAGGTTCATATGGGAACACTGTTTGGGGGAGCATTCCTCATTATCATCGTCATTCTTGCTGTGTCGATTTTTCTGCACTTTGTGCCGCTCGGGCTCTGGGTGTCTGCGATCTCGGCAAATGTCTCGGTGAGCATTATGTCACTCATCGGTATGCGTCTGCGCCGTGTACCGCCGAGCCGTATTGTTCTGCCGTTGATTAAGGCAAATAAGGCGGGGCTCGATGTGAGCGTCAACCAGCTCGAGGCGCACTACCTCGCGGGCGGCAATGTGGACAAGGTGGTCGATGCGCTGATCGCATCCCATCGCGCACAGATCGCCCTGCCGTTCGAGCGCGCGGCGGCGATTGATCTCGCGGGACGCGATGTGCTCGATGCCGTGCAGATGAGCGTCAATCCGAAGGTCATTGAGACACCGATTGTCTCCGCTGTCGCGGCGAACGGCATTGAGCTCAAGATCAAGGCGCGGGTCACGGTGCGTGCGAACATTGACCGCCTCGTCGGCGGTGCGGGGGAGCCGACGATCATCGCGCGTGTCGGTGAGGGCATTGTCACGACGGTTGGCTCCTCGCAGAGTCACACGGACGTGCTTGCCAACCCCGATGACATCTCGAAGACGGTGCTCGGCAAGGGGCTTGATGCGGGCACGGCGTTTGAGATCCTTTCCATTGACATTGCGGACGTGGATGTCGGGCGCAACATCGGCGCGGAGCTCCAGACCGATCAGGCGGAGGCGGACAAGCGCATTGCACAGGCAAAGGCGGAGGAACGCCGTGCCATGGCGGTTGCACGCGAGCAGGAGATGAAGGCGTACACGCAGGAGATGGAGGCAAAGGTGGTCGAGGCACAGTCCGAAGTGCCGCACGCGATGGCACAGGCGCTGCGCGAGGGCAAGCTCGGTGTGATGGACTACTACCAGCTGAACAATATTCAGTCCGACACGGATATGCGACAGGCCATCAGCTCCGCAGGAAAGCGTGACGAGAAACACCAGACACCGCCGGTAAAGTGAGGAGCGTGGTATGGAATACCTCATTCTCATAATCCTTGCTGTCGGGATTTCTATTCTCGATGACCGTTTCCGCGGCAAGAAGAAAGTCCCGCCGCCAACGATTCCGCAGGAGATTCCGCGCCCGAGGAAGCGGGCGGAGCAGAATGCGACGTTCGACATTCCGCCGATGCGCGGGGTTCCGAAACAAACAGAGTTGTCCTTGGACACAGAGGTTTTGCGTGCGCAGGAACTGCGGGCGAAATGGGAAGAAGCGCGACACGCTGCACAGCGTGAAAAACAGGTAAGGGAACGTGAAGAACGTCTTGCTGCAGCACAAGCGGCCGCCAATCAACTTCGCTCCGATCCTCCTGCACCGCCGGCACTTTTGCCGCAGCTGACAGCGGATACAATGAAGCAGGCGATTGTACTTTCCGAAATTCTCGGGAAGCCGCGCGCCCTTCAAAAATTCCAGAGAGGATAATGGGAAGGCTTGCCATGTGCGGCAGGCCTTTTTCTTATGGGGAAATTTGAGATCTGAAAAGCGGAAGGTGTGCATAGAATTCTTGACACTATAGAGAAAAAACATTAGAATGGATAGGAGAATTCTATAGGTTTTTTGGACTATGAAATGAGGAGGTGGCCGTTATCATTACTGAATTACTAATGGTAGTTATTGCTGTTGCCGTCGGTGCTGCTGCGGGCTATGTCGCACGCAAACGCACGGCGGAAGCTCAGATAGGATCAGCCGAGGATGAGGCAAAGCGCATTGTCGAGGAGGCCGGCAAGAGGGCGGAAACCAAGCAGAAGGAAGCCCTGCTTGAGGCGAAGGAGGAGATCCAGCGTCAGCGGCAGGAGTTCGAGCGAGATTCCAAGGAACGCCGCAATGAGATCCAGCGGCTCGAACGCCGCACGATTCAAAAGGAGGAGAATCTCGACCGTAAGCTCGAATCCATCGAAAAGAAAGAGGAGGGGCTGCAGCGCAAGGAAGCACGCATCGACAAGACACAGGCGGAGGTTACGGCGCTCTATGAGAGTCAGAAGCAGGAACTCGCGCGCATTTCGGGGCTGACCAACGAGGAAGCACGTACGATCCTCATGGCAGAAGCCGAGGAGGAACTGAAGCACGAAAAAGCCCGCAAGATCAAGGAGTATATCCAGCAGACGAAGGATGAGGCAGATAAGGCGGCACGCGAGATTCTGAGCGTTGCGATCCAGCGCTGCGCCGCCGATCACGTGGCGGAGACGACGGTCTCGGTTGTGGCGCTGCCGAACGATGAGATGAAGGGGCGCATCATTGGGCGTGAGGGTCGGAACATCCGCACACTCGAAACGCTGACGGGCATTGATCTCATCATCGACGATACCCCCGAGGCGGTCATCCTCTCGGGATTTGACCCCGTGCGCCGTGAAATCGCACGCATTGCACTCGAAAAGCTGATTCAGGACGGGCGCATCCATCCCGCACGCATCGAGGAGATGATCGAGAAGGCACGGCGTGAGGTCGAGCAGCGCATCAAAGAGGCGGGAGAACAGGCGACGTTCGAAACGGGCGTGCACGGCATCCATCCGGAACTCGTACGCCTTCTCGGGCGTATGCGCTATCGGACGAGTTACGGGCAGAACGTGCTCGCGCACTCGATCGAAGTCGCGCATCTGGCGGGACTCATGGCGGCAGAGCTTGACTGTGATGTCATGCTCGCAAAGCGCGGCGGCCTCCTGCATGACATTGGAAAGGCGGTCAGCCACGAGGTCGAGGGACCGCACGTGACGGTCGGTGCGGATCTCGCACGCAAGTACCGCGAGTCCAAGGAAGTGATCAATATCATTGCTTGTCATCATGGCGATGAGGAGGCAATGACCATTGAAGCCGTGCTTGTTGCTGCTGCGGATGCGGTATCGGCAGCACGCCCGGGAGCACGTCGTGAGAGCCTGGAGTCCTACATCAAACGCCTCAAGTCTCTTGAGGAGATCGCCGAGTCCTTTGAGGGAGTGGAGCGCTGCTTTGCCATTCAGGCGGGGCGGGAGATCCGTGTTATGGTCAAGCCGGACAAGGTGGATGATGCGGGGGCTGCTGTGCTTGTTCATGATATTGTAAAGAAGATCGAGGGGGATCTTGAGTATCCGGGGCAGATCAAGGCGACAGTGATTCGTGAAACGCGTGTCGTTGATTATGCCAAGTAACGTATGCGCTGACCCGTTCAGCCCGAGGATATCACCGCCTTTTTTCCTACTTGTGTCGGCAATTTTTTGACACAGCTCCTGCTGTGTATTCTGCTTGTCTTTTTGCCGGGAAGAATCTCATCGATTGGGCGGATGTCATCCTGAGTAATGTAATTTAAAATGAACATAAAATAGGGGGCGTATGCCCCCTATTTCTGGAAAATATGGGAGATGCGCCATGCCGTGAAAGCAGGCGTGTTTCCGCATTTCAAGGAGAGCCTATGCAACAGCTGACCTATATTGTTTCCGGAATTGCGGATGCGCAGTGCAAAGCGGAACAGGCAAGGGAAAAACTGAACCGAATCCCGCACGTTGAGACCCTCCTCATTTCCATCGCGACCCCCTGTGAGATGCCTCTTGAGAAGGCATTGCATATGCGTGATGCTATTCGGGACATTTTTCCGCGTGCACGGATTCTAACGCATACGTGTGCGCTCAAGATGGCGGATCTGCATATTGATACAGAAGGTGTTATGCTGACCTTTACGGCGTTTGAGGCATCTTATGCAGATTTCTTCATCGTAGACGGGAATACGGCAGATGCGGCAACAACGGCAACGTTTGTCGATTTTGTTGCAGCACGCCCTCAAACGAAGAGCATCGAGTTTTTTGTCGTCGGGCTCATGGATCAAATTGATGCCCTGTTCGATGGGATCTCTGTCATTGATGAGCGCATCGAGGTATTCGGTGCATTCGTGGATG
>CALJPB010000363.1 GCA_937981305.1 uncultured Selenomonas sp. | reverse complement strand
ATGCCCCATCGAGCCGACGGTGAGAAAGTCATGTGCGTGATCCTCGCCGCGCCGCTCGCGCAGCTCAAAGAGCTCGCGCCCCGTCTTGCCCGTGGTGGCGACGATGACCGCGTCGCCCGCCGCATCGAGGATGTGTGCGATCGCCTCCTCACGGCGCAGCGCATACGCATTTCCATACGTGCGCTTCGGATACGTGAGCGCACCGTCCCGCACGAGGATGGCGCACTGTCCGCCCGCCGCAAGCCGGGGGCGCATCTCCTCCCGCCAAGCCGCGACCTCTGCCGCCGCCGTCTCCCTCATTAGGACGAATGTCTGTACACCCATTGTCGCAAGGAGTGGCACGGATAAACGTCCCTGCACGAGGTGCTGCGGCTCATCGTGCCGATCCGGCTCGCCGCGCCAGCCGACGACGAAGATGCACGGGATGCCGTAGACCTCCTCGTGCAGCAGCGAGAGCAGCGGATTCACGAGATTGCCGAGCCCGCTGTTCTGGAGGTAGACGAGCGGCGTCTTGCCTGTGGCGAGGTGATAGCCTGCCGCGAGCGCCGCCGCACTGCCCTCATTCACGGCAATGACGTGCGCGGAACTGTGTACGCCGTAGGTGTCCATGAGATGATCGACGAGCGGGCGCAGCTTCGAATCGGGGACACCCGTGAAGAACTCTGCGCCGAGCGCAGAGAGAAAATCATTGACGTTCATGTCATACTCCTTTTTGCGCGTGCACTTACTGCTCCTTCGGTGGGGGGAACTGTTCGCCGTTGCTTCCGATCCCCTGCAAAAATGCGCGGACGCGCGGATAGAAGAACGCACGCACCTCCGGGCTGTCCACCCCATACTCTGCCTCTCTCTCATGGGCGCGTGGGTAAATGGCGACCTGTGCCGCCCCAAGATCGACCGTCCCGTCCATTGCAACCTTCTCCTTTGTTTCCAGACAGAGGGTATGTTCCGCCGAGCGCACGGCGAGGAAATAGGGCTTCGTCGGGTAGAGTGAGTTGCTGAACGCGATGTCGCGTCCCGTGCCGCCAAGGATCTTCGGCATTGCGCCGTCCACACTGTCCCCGACGGGGAAGCCAAGGAGGTGTCCGAGGGTGGGATAGATGTCCACTGTGCTCGTCAGCTCATATGTGGCAGTCCCTGCGGGGACACCCGCGCCGCGCATCATCCACGCAGCATGGGTCAGATGCGCATCGACGATGTAGTGTGTCGAGCTGAAGATCGGAACACCGTGATCGGAGTAGAGGTTGACGAGATAGTCCTCCTCCGCATAGGTTTCCTCAATGTACGAAAAGAGTGTACCAAGGGCGCGGTCAACGTTGCGGACGTTCTGCCAAAAGGTCGCCTGATTGAGGGGAGTCGGTCTGAGATAGGGACTTGGCACGTTCTCCGCCGCGCCTTCCAACCGTGCAGCAAGGGGGAGGCGTGTCTGGACGGAGGAAGTGGCGGAAAAAGTATTATTCGGCCACGGATGTAGATCTGTGACGTGCAGGAAGATAAAGTGATCCACGTCGGGGAGCCCGTCCAGATGACGGATCGTGCGCTCTGCGCCTACATAGGCGGGCAGGCGGTAGGGAGTGACGATGAGCCGATCGTAGCCGCGCGTCACTCCGTTGTAAATTCCGTTGCCGTCCCCCATGAGATTCACGGCATGATAGCCGAGGGTGTTCATCCGCTCCGAGAGCGTGATGTATTGTGGCGCGAGCTGCGCGGCAATGCGATCATTGAAGATCTGACTGTGGTGTGCGTACATCCCCGTCTCGATGGCGGCGAGGGCGGGATAGGTGTACTCTGCCGTGGAGAAGTTCTGATGAAAGGTCAGCCCCTTTTCGAAAAAGTGCGCCGTACGGGGCATATGCGCCGAAAAATTCGTGCCCAGAACGTGCCACGGGAGCGCATCGACGAGGATGTTCAGGACAAGTTTCCGACGCGACCTGCTGTGACCGATCCGGATCGGCGTACCCACAATGAAGCCGTGGGTGGAGGAGAGGGTCGCACTCTCCTCCAGGCGGTAGAAGTTCGGCGTACCCGGGTTCATCCACGAGGTGTCGTCCACTGCGGACGTGCGTATGTGGAGCTCCTGTACATCTTCTGTCGTGCCGATAACTGGCAGAACGCACGCCTGGCCTGCGTTGAGATCGAGCCTTACACTGCCGGGGACGCGGTGCGCCCGCAGAATGTCGAACTCTAGATCTGCGCCGACGTGCTCGGCAAATCCCTTCGTTGCACGTGTCGCAGCGAGCAGCCACGCCTTAGCGCCGTGGAGATCCTGCTCGGTATGTACGCCGACATAGTAGGGGGATGTGCTTCCCACATCGGCGGGCAGAAACTCGAATGCAAATGGAGCGGCGGACTGCGTCAGCCCCGTACCTGCGGCGTAATGCATCCGATAGAGGGCAATGGGCGCATAGCTTGCCTTTCCCATCGCGAGTGAGAGGCGATCCAGTGTCTCCTGTGTGAGCATCTGCGGCGGGAGGTTCAGTTCAATCGGAACGTTGAAGCAGTTGGAGAGATAGCCTTGCATGACGAGGGCATCGGCATAGCGCCCGCAACTTCTGTAAGCGCGTGCAAGAAGCGACCAGACAGCATGACTGGCGGGGCGTTGTGCATAGGCTTGCTCACCGTAGAGGGCAGCGTTTTCCGCGTCGCCGTGATGCAGGAGATACGTCGCGGCAAAGAGTTCGACGTGCGCTGCCGCGCCGCCCGCCTCCTCATAGGCAGCGAGGAGGGTGAGATAGTCCTCGTCGTATGCGTTTTTATCACATTTTGCGTACAGTTCGTAAAAGAGCGTGCGGGCACGTTCATCGTTTTGCCAAAAAATGCTGAAATCGTCCGTCATAATGTCCTTTCATGGGATTGTCCTGCCGCCTTTGCAGCACGGGTTATGGGAACGAAAACACTTCCCCGTTGCTCCCGATCCCCTGCAAAAATGCGCGGACACGCGGATAGAAGAACGTACGCAGCTCCGGGTTGTCCACCTCATATCCTGCGATGCCCTCATGTGTGCGCGGATAGATGGCGGTCACGGCACGCGCAAGATCGACCGTCCCGTTCGGTGCGACACCGTCCTCGGTCTCCAGATGGAAGGTATGCGTCCGCGTGCGTGCCCGCAGGCAGTAGGTGCGTCCCGGATAGAGCGAGTTGCTGTAGGCGATGTCGCGTCCCGTGCCGCCCAAAAGACGC
>CALJPB010000362.1 GCA_937981305.1 uncultured Selenomonas sp. | reverse complement strand
CAATTGTGGTGTTTAATATTGACGCGTATGCAAATATCGCGCGCGCCTCTTTCGGTGAGGCGATTGGAACGACTGTAGGAGGCGAAGCTGTATGATTAAGGATATTCTCGCGAAGCATGAGGTAAATATGAACAAGGCGATCGAGGCGCTCCGTCGGGAGTTCTCCTCTCTGCGTGCAGGGCGTGCAACGCCGAATCTCCTCGATAAGGTGATGGTGCCGTACTACGGCACGCCGACCTCGGTGAACCAACTGGCAAAGGTGACGGTGCCCGAGCCGCATATGATCGTCATTACGCCGTGGGAGAAATCCATCCTGCATGAGATCGAGATTGCAATCTCGAAATCCGATCTCGGGCTTTCGCCAAACTCGGACGGCACGGTGATCCGCCTTGCGATTCCGCAGCCGACGCAGGAGCGCCGCAAGGAGCTCATCAAGACGGTCGGCAAGAAGACGGAGGAAGCGAAGGTTGCCCTGCGCAACATCCGCCGCGACGCGAACGAGGCGATCAAGAAGCTCGAAAAGGACAAGGAGATCAACGAGGACGAGTCCAAGCGCGGGCAGGACTCCGTACAGAAGCTCGTGGACAAGTTCGTCAAGCAGATGGAAGAGATGCGTGCGGCGAAGGAAAAAGAGGTCATGGAGATCTGATGGGGGATCTTTGCTTGGCACGATTGTGGGCGGATGTGCATCCGCCGTTGGAGGCGGCGCATTCTCCCTATGCGTACAAGGAAACACGATCTCCGCGCACGTTCTTTGCCGTGGACGAAGCAGAGTCCTATGTCATTCGTGTGCGGGATGCTGATGGTGTCTCCGTATTTACACTGACCCCCGCACCGGCACGGAGTGCGTCCGTCGCCGCCTATGAAACATGAAGAAAAATTCCACGAGCGGGCACAACCCCTTTCGGCAATTGTCGGAGGGGTGTTTTGGTAGAATGTGCGGCATAACTGCATGGGAGGATAGGGATAATGATGTGGAGAAAATTATTTGGCGGCGACAAACGCACTCCTGACCCCGCAGCGGAGGTCCTTTCGTCCGGGATTGCGGTTGACCGTGCACATTTGCCGCGCCATATCGCCATCGTCATGGACGGGAACGGCCGTTGGGCAAAGGCGAAGGGGGAATCCCGCTCGGCAGGGCATGAGGAGGGGGCGCGTACCCTCAAGCGGATCGTCCGTGCTGCTTCGGATATGGGGATTGAGGTGCTCACGGTCTATGCATTCTCCACGGAGAATTGGAAGCGGCCGCAGCGTGAGGTCGATTTTTTGCTGCGCCTGTTTGATTCCTTCCTTACGCAGGAGCTTGCGGAGATGCACGCTGAGCACGTACGCCTGCACTTCATCGGGCGGCGTGACCGCTTTACGGAGCGGTTTCAGAAACGCATGGCAGAAGCCGAGGCTTTGATGGCGAATAATACGGGCATTCATTTCAACTTGGCGGCAAACTACGGCAGTCAGGACGAGATCGTACGTACTGCACGCACGCTTGCCGCGCGTGTGGCATCGGGAGAGCTCACGGTGGATGAGATCGACGAGGAGGTCTTTTCACATACGCTCGATACGGGCGAGGATCCTCCGGTTGACCTTTTTATCCGCACGAGCGGTGATCTCAGGCTCAGCAACTTTCTCCTCTGGCAGTCGGCATATGCGGAACTGTACTTTACGGATACGCATTGGCCGGATTTTACGCCGGAGGATCTGGCGCGTGCGATTGAAGATTTTGCAGGGCGCAGCCGCCGCTTCGGCGGACTGGATACCGAGGAATAGGTGGGAGGATTGATTTGATTACGCGCATTATTTCGGGAGCGATCGGCATTGCTCTTGCGGGGTACGTCATACAGAAGGGCGGGACTTCCTTTGTCATTGCAGCGGCGGTAATCGCCATACTCGCATGGTTCGAGTTCACGCGTGCCTTTTCCCGCCGCGGCGGCAATCCCACGCTGTTTTCGGGGCTGATCGGCATCGGCGGTATGCTGTACGGTGCATATCTTGGGCAGCTCGATGTCATCCTGCTTGTGCTGATGGGATCGACGGTGCTTGTCCTCATCATGTCTGTGCTCTTACGCGGGGATGTGTCTGTTCCGGATGTGTGTATCTCTGTAGCGGGCATC
>CALJPB010000361.1 GCA_937981305.1 uncultured Selenomonas sp. | reverse complement strand
GGACGAAGAACCCTGTGTTTTTGCTGGATGAGGTCGATAAGATCGCGATGGACTTCCACGGCGATCCCTCGGCGGCACTGCTTGAGGTGCTTGATCCCGCGCAGAACTGCACGTTCAGCGATCATTTTGTCGAGCTGCCGTTTGACCTCTCGCGCGTCTTCTGGATCGTGACGGCGAACAATCCGGCGAAGATTCCTGCCCCTCTGCGTGACCGCATGGAGATCCTGAACCTCTCGAGCTACACCGAACTTGAAAAAATCGAGATTGCACGCCGCCATCTTTTGCCGCGCCAGCGCACGCAGAACGGGCTGAAGGCGAAGGACATCCGTATCAGTGCGGGGGTCTGGCCTGAGATTATCCGCTCCTATACGCGTGAGGCGGGCGTGCGCGAGCTCGAGCGCGTCATCGGGCAGCTCTGCCGCAAGGCGGCACGCCGCATTGTTGCAGATGAGAAGCCGCCGATTGCCGTGACGAAGACGAACCTCGCAGACTTCCTTGAGCGTCCGAAGTATCACACAGCGAAGCAGGAGAAAAAGCCGCTTGTCGGCGTTGTGACGGGACTTGCATGGACGGAGGTTGGCGGCGACGTACTGCGCACCGAGGTCAATATCCTGCGCGGTAAGGGCAAGCTCATCCTTACGGGGCAGCTCGGCGAGGTCATGCAGGAATCGGCGCAGGCGGCACTCTCCTATGTGCGCAGCCGTGCAGGTGTGCTCCATCTTGCCGAGGACTTTTATGAAAAGGATGACATCCACATCCACCTGCCCGAGGGCGCGATCCCGAAGGACGGGCCCTCGGCGGGGATCACGATGGCTACGGCGATGATCTCAGCACTCACAGGGCGCAAGGTGCGCTCTGATGTTGCCATGACGGGTGAGATCACCCTGCGCGGCAACGTCCTGCCCATCGGTGGGCTCAAGGAAAAGACCCTTGCCGCGTACCGCGAGGGGGTCAAGACCATTGTTCTGCCGGAGGAGAACGCGCGTGACATCGAGGACATCCCCGATGTCGTGCGCTCCTCCCTGGAGTTCGTGCCCGTCGCCCACATGGACGAAGTGCTGCGGGTTGCACTTTATAATTAGGAGGGATGCGTGTGATTGAACCAGTTGTAATCACCAAGGCGACCTATCTTGCCTCCGCTGTACGGCGTGACCAGTACCCCGAGGAGCTGCGTCCTGCCGTTGCCTTTATTGGGCGATCAAACGTCGGCAAATCCTCGCTCATCAACTCCCTCACGCGCATTCGGCAGCTTGCTCGTGTCTCCTCGAAGCCGGGCAAGACACAGACCATCAATTTCTATGAACTGCTTCTAAAGATCGATGGGGGAGAGGAGCGTCATTCCGTCCACCTCGTTGACCTGCCGGGCTACGGGTACGCCAAGACCTCACGCGAGAGCAGAAAGGTCTGGGCAAAGTTTATCGAGGAATATTTTTTGCACGCTGAGGAACTGCGCTTTGTCTGTCTGCTGCTCGACATTCGGCACACACCAATGGAGTCCGACCGCCGTATGTTCGACTGGCTCGTGGAGCACGACATCCCCGTGCTTGTCATTGCCACGAAGGCGGACAAGATCGGAAAGAATGCGCGTCGCACGCAGATCGCAGCGATGCAGAAGGCACTCGGCGTGCCCGAACTCACGATACTCCCGTACGCTTCTCCGAAAAATGAAGGGCGTTCAGAATTACTTGACGTGATGAAGGAATATTTGGTAGAATAGGGACTGAAAGAAATGAATTTAGTTCATTTTTGCACCCTATGACGTGGACAGGCGAATGCGTGTCTTCCAAGCCCCTGAGCAAGGTGGGAATCTGCGGGTGCAGAGGATTTTCCATGTGTATTGTGAGGGAGCTTTGCAATGACAGCACTTACGGATTTTGACAAGCGGCTGCTGAACCTCCTGCAGGGAAACCTGCCGGTGTGTTCGCGGCCGTTTGCGCGTTTGGGCGAGATGCTTGAGACGACGGAGGAGCACGTACTCAGCCGTCTGGACGATTTAAAACGCGAGGGATATCTCCGGCGCATCGGTACGTTTTTCAACTCGGAGCATCTCGGCTATCACGGCACGCTGATTGCCCTGCGCGTTGCCGAGGATCATCTTGCGGATGTGGCACAGGCGGTCAACCGCTATGCCGGAGCGACCCACAACTACGAGCGCGAGGGCGACTACAACCTCTGGTTTACCCTCCTGACACCGTCGCGTCATGCGGAGGAGAAAATTCTCGCCGATATCGCAGCACTGCCGGGCGTGGAGGGGCACATGAGCCTCAAGGCAAACAAGCGCTATAAGATCAACGTCCAGTTCAAGCTGAACTGAGCGGATGGGGAAGGTCAATCTATGACAGAAGAAAAAGAGATCAGCGAACTCGATCGCAAGATCGTCCGCCTCCTGCAAGGGGAATTTCCACTCGTTGCAGAGCCGTACAAGGTGCTCGCCGCAGAGATCGGCATATCAGAGGAGCAGCTCCTCGCACGCATTGCTGCCATGCGCGAGGAGAAGAAGATCCGAAAGATGGGTGCTGTTCTGCGCCATCGCGAGGTCGGCTTTACCGCGAACTGCCTCTGTGTCTGGAATGTGCCCGACGAACGCGTGGACGAGGTTGCGCGGCGCATGGCGGAGCATCCGCGTGTGTCGCATTGCTATGACCGCAATCGCGAGGCCGACTGGAAGTACAACCTCTACACCATGATCCACGGCTACAGCCGCGAGGAGTGTGAGAACATCGCCGCCGAACTCGCCGCTGCTACCGGCATTGACAATCGCCGTATGCTCTACACCAAGAGAGAGTGGAAGAAAACATCGATGAAGTACTTTACCGAATAATTCATAAATGCAAAAGACCTTGAAGCCTTTACATTCCTAAGGATGCAGAGCGTTTCAAGGTCTTTTATATTTATGAATATGTGTTCTAAAATGCTTATATAAGCACCTTGTTAGCACCTAACAAGCACTAAAAAATAAAGCCTTTCCCGATGGTGTTTGCAGCGGATTCATCCATCTCTGGAATCCAATGGGCGTACAGTTCGAGTGTAGTGCTTATGCTACTATGCCCCAGTCTCTTAGAAACCTCCTTCACATTGATACCGTTGAGCAATAGATATGTAGCATGGTAGTGTCTGAACCCGTGAAAAGTGAAGCCCTTAGGGACTACAGTGCTTTTAGACAAAAACTTATGCACTTGCATCCCCGCCGCCATGCTTGTCACCTGCCTGTCATGGATTGCCCATAGCTTTGTTGTCTTTTCCGAAGGAGGCACAAGCTCCAACACGGTGCTCAAGACATCAGGCTGAATGTATATGACCCGATAGGATGATTGTGTCTTTAATGGATAATCGCTTCCGAAGCGTGTGAGCTGCGAACTGATGCTGATAGTGTGCTTCTCCACATTTATGTCTTTCACACGATCTAGGTCAAGAATCTCACCTATACGCATCCCTGTGGAGACAGCAAGTAAGAATAAGGGATAGAGAAGCAACGATGCCCCTGTGTTGTGTTTGTCATATTCTTTTGCTGTGAGCAGCAGCTCCTTCATTTGTTCTTTGGATGGAATTGTCAAAGTGTTGATTCTGTTTGATGGTTTAGGACGTAACTTTGTTTGCTTCATAGGAGACACGGCTATGACACCCTTGGAGACAGCAAAGTTAAACACAGCAGACAGTCTACCTCGTAGATTCTGAACAGTCGCTTTTGCCATCGGCTTTCCGTCTTGTCGCTTTAGGTTATCGAGTACCACATCAATCATCTCAGGCGTGATCTTATCTACACGATAGTCATAGAAAGGCTCAAATACCAGAGGCGTGGCTGTCCTATAGATGAGCTTTGTCCCCTCCGTAACACGCTCATCCTGCCATGCAAGATAATGCTCGAATAGTTGCTTGAAGTACATTTCTTGCCGTGGAGCTTTGCCCGATGCTACCTTTAGCTCGGCTACTTTTTGCATAAGCTCCGTTTTTGTCTTTGCAGTTACAGACCGACGCTTCTGTTTCCCATCTACCCCGACACCGAGCGTTATTGTCATCTTGAGGTTCCCGTTAGGTAGCTTTGTGATTGATCCTTCACCCTTAGGTCTACGTTTGGCTGGCATGATGCAGTCTCCTTTCTCAGAGTTGAAAAATTGAAAATAAATTCGTGTCCATATATACTTTTTCGCGCGGGCGTGCGCCCCCGTGCGGGCGTGCGGGCGAGCGTGCGGGCGAGCGTGTGGGCGAGCGTGTGGGCGACGCATTCCAATGAAATAATTCTGATAGAATCACTATAACGCTTGTGTCTCATAGCGTCAAGTATCCTATAGGTGCTTATGATTAGCACCGATCTTGTTGTCTATCACAAAATAATTGTTGTCTGTCAATATGGATCGCGTTCGGAAGCGATGGGCAGCTAAAAATTTGCTTTAGTGTACTAAAGGATGTTACGATTATGGGGGGGTTGTATATAAAACATAGTGGAATGGTATGTTTTGCACTCTTATCTATCTGTTTTAAACATATAAATCATATCTACTTAATATGCATTAAACCGTAGTCTACTCACAGTCACATAAAGACAAACACATAACACCGCCTAAAACAGCCGCAAATAGCCCTAGGACTGTTCAAAACATCGAATAGGCAGTCTAGGGTTGAGACACAAAAACAACCACCTAAAAAGGTGTGGATTTGAAGCTATACAGATCGGCGGGATGTATGGTATACTTGATATAAGGAGTGTTAATGTTATGTGAAAAGGAGCTATGCAGAATGTTAGATATTCTAAAAGGGATTGGTGCGTTAATTGTCCTTTTACTCCTAGGAGGAGTACCTTTTATAGCAGGTGATTTTATTTTTAAGCTCCTAACGTATTCAGAACTTGTAACTATTAGCACTATAATGACTATAACAACTATAATATTAGCCTTGGTACTACGAGCAGAAAAGAGAGAGCGCAAAATAGATGTGTTGCTTCTTAGATGGTGTATAGAAGATGGGAAAATAAAAATACCATGCACAAGGGAAGACTTAGAGAGAATAGCAGATAATCACACTAAAAACATAGATCAAACAAAAGTACAAGAGTATTTCGACAAAAGAAATATAATAGAAACACGTCTACATGGATTATTACAAGATTACTATTATGTAGATGGTTGGTTACACTAATAAAAGCCCTACACAATGTGACGCTAATTGATCGTTGCAGAGTGTAGGGCTTTTTTTTTATTTGTCTTTATTTTGTGTCTTTCTGCTGTTCTCGCAGCCATTTCTTCAATAACATCATTGTTAGAGCCGATAAAGTTAAACCTGCTTCACCCGCTGCCTTTTCAAGATCACTCTTAAATTCTTTATCAATGCGGATATTTAACCGTTTATCTTTTGTATCTTTCATGTTCTCACCTCCTAGAATGTAATACCATTGGGAAAAGTATAACATACAAGCTATTTTTTGTCATTCAAAAACTTTTTCAAAAAATGGGTTGACAATGGTAGGACAATATGTTATTATACAGATGTCGCAAGGGAAAAGCACAAAACCCAAACGACAAAAATTTTTCAAAAGTTTTGTCCTACCATTGGTAGGATAGAAAAGGAGAATGTCACCA
>CALJPB010000360.1 GCA_937981305.1 uncultured Selenomonas sp. | reverse complement strand
CAGATGTCGCAGACTTTATTCGTCTGCGCCTCAAGAACGTCCTCACGGAGCGCGGCGTGCGCTACGACGTGCAGGAGGCAGTTCTCGCAGATGTGGATCTCGTTGCGAATGTGCCCGTGTGCGCCGCCTATGTGGAGCGTCTGCTTGCGGTGGAGGATGCGGCATCTCTCGTGCAGTCCTTTGTCCGCGTTGGCAACATCGCACGCGCAGCAGAGGAGGGCGAGATCGATCCGGAACTCTTTGCTGCACCGGAGGAGGGGGCTCTTCTCACTGCCTATGAAAAGGCGGATGCGCTGTTCGATGAGGGCGAGGACACGCTTGCGGCAGAGCAGGAGCTTGCGCGGGCGATCGACGCATTCTTTGATGCGGTCATGGTCATGGACAAGGATGAGCGCGTGCGTGCAAATCGCCTGAGCCTTCTCAAGTCCGTTGATAACTATCTCCTCCAGACGGCAGATTACAGCAAGATCGTGCTGAACTGAGCAAAGACATAAAGGTGGACGATGTACGGATTCGGAGATGAATCTTGTGCGGTCGTCCACCATTTTTCTTTTGCCCTCTAGTCAAAGTCATTCCTTTGTGGTATTATATGCAAGCTAAAATGATAGAGGTTATCATTATAGATATATGATGTTTATAGGGGGTGAAAATTTGGATGTTACGGTGAAGGAAAAATATCTGTCGTGGGGGGCATCGTTCGGGATTCATTTCTGCATTCTGATTGCAGCTGCGGCGATGGGGCTTTTCTCGATGGCGACGGATGTGGAGAAACGTCCAATCGATGTTGAGATCTACGATGCGTCTGCGCCGGAGAGTGCACCCGAGCCTGCGGCAGAGGCGGCTGCGCCGATGCCGAGCATCGACGATATCCCGCTTGAGCCGCCGAAGAAGGAGCAGTCGCAAGAGCAGCAGGAGCAGCCGAAGGATACGCCGAAGACTGCAGCGACGAATTCGAGCACCGCACCGAGTACCTCAGCAGGAAAGAGTGAGAAGCCGAGTGCTGCACCTTCGGAGAATACCGGTACCGGCTCCGGTGAGGGAACGGGACGTGACGCAGCGGCAGCGCAGCGACCGAGCGTCCCGCCGAAGCTCCTCTCTGGCTCTGCGCCTGCCTATCCGAAGGAGCTCGAGCGCAAGGGAATCACGGGGACGGTCGGGCTTGCCATCGTGGTCGGGGCAAACGGCGGCGTACAGAGCGTCGATGTCACGAGCTCCTCGGGGCACGCGGAGCTCGATCAGGCGGCGATTACGGCGGCGTATACCTACAGCTTTGAGCCGGCACGCAACATCTACGATGAGCCGGTCGCGTGCCGCGTCAATCGTTCGTTCTCGTTCTCGTAGGAGAACACAGTGGATTTTTGGAAGTGGAATTACATGGATGTTATTTAGTGAAATACGAGTCGAAGAAGCTAAAGAGCAGCATTCGTGTCGCCCTTGCGGCGGCTGTTACCGCACTGCCGATGACGGCATTCGCGGCGGAGAGTGGAGAGATCGCGACCTAGGATCTCGACACGGTCGAGGTCGTCGGACAGCGTCCAGTCTCGCAGCCCGTGGAAACGGTGGAAGAACCTGCGGAGGAAACGCCGAACGTCTATGCGGGCGGGCAGGTGTCCAATACGGTGACGCTCGGTGCACTCGGAGAGAAGAAGGCTCTCGATGTGCCGTTCAACATCGTTGGTTATACCGAGGAGCAGATCAAGAATACACAGGTATCTTTGCTTGCTGACCTTCTTGCAAATGATCCGTCGGTTAGCAATCAGACTCTCTCGGGCGTGTCGAGTGCGTGGAATGTGCGCGGTTTTAAGGCACAGCATCAGGATGTCCAGCTCAATGGCCTCTACGGCATTGCACCACGGTTTTACGGCGGTACGGAGTCGCTTGAGCGCGTTGATGTGCTCAAGGGACCCGCTGTTCTGCTCTCGGAAATTGCACCGAACGGATCGCTCGGCGGTGTGGTGAACTATACAACGAAGCGTGCGGGCAAGGAACCGCTGAACCGCATTACCATGTCCTACGGCGATGGCGGTATCTTCACGCAGCAGATCGACATCGGTCGCCGTACGACGGATGGCAAGGCGGGTGTGCGTGTCAATGTGCTGAACCGAAACGGAGACTCTTCTTTTGATGCGCATAACCGTACGGATTCACTTGCCATTGGTGCAGACTATCAGGGAGATCGCTATCGTATCGGCTTTGACTACGGCTATGCCTACAATAATGTCTCCGACCAGCAGTATCAGGTGACTCTTTCAAAGGCGGCTGTGCGCAGCGGATGGGGAGCTATGCCTCGTATTTCACGGGATACCAAGTTCGGTGCGTACGGTGGTTATCGCACTCTCCATGAACACTACGGTATGATTTCTGGGGAATATGATTTCTCGAAAAACTGGACGGGTTTTTTGAAGTTCGGTATGCGTACCACGAAGATGGAGTCGATTGACAACAACTTTGCAGTGAACCGAGCAGACGGAAGAACGGGTGTAACATATAACTATAAAAATCAGCTGAATAAGGCGGACTCTGTCGAGTTTGGCGTGCGCGGCAAAGTACAGACGGGATCACTTAAGCATGAGCTGACATTTGCGGCAAACCGCATCCACTATACGCGCTATATGCACAACCGCAAGCTTGGTACCGGAACGACAAACTTCTGGAATATCAATCTGCAAATACCGAATAATCCATACAGCTGGTCACAGCCGAA
The DNA here is from genome assembly GCA_937981305.1 of uncultured Selenomonas sp. Classification (GTDB taxonomy): domain Bacteria; phylum Bacillota; class Negativicutes; order Selenomonadales; family Selenomonadaceae; genus Centipeda. The sequence goes on along the minus strand of CALJPB010000360.1, from coordinate 2,274 downwards.
GAATGATGAAAACACACTGACGGGCTTCTCTGTGGCGGACATCATCTCCACGCAGGATGAGCGCTGGCAGTTTGTCGTAGGCGGTCGTCAGCAGCAGGTAAAGATCGACAACTACAACATTGCGACAGGACGTGTGAAGCAGAGTTATGACGAATCCGTCTTTACTCCCGCCTTTGCACTTGTCTACAAACCGAAGACGAATATGTCGGTTTACGCGAACTATATGCAGGGACTTGATGCGGGCGATGCTGTCGTTACGGATACGGATGCAGCGAACTATGGGACGGCATTTGCTCCGTTCAAGACGAAGCAGTATGAGATCGGCGTGAAGTATGACTTCGGACGTTGGGCAACGACTCTTTCGTTCTTTAATATCGAATCGCCAACTCTGATCGAAGATGCGGCGACGAAAATCTACTCTCCGAGCGGTGAAGTGCGTCACCGCGGACTTGAGTGGAACTTCTTCGGCGAACCCGTGAAAGGGACGCGCCTTCTTGGCGGTCTGATGCTCCTCGATGCGAAGTATACGAAATCCGAGGGCGGAGCTTATGACGGCAAGCGTGTTCCTGCCACCTCGCTCTGGAGTGGTGTGTTTGGTCTGGAGCATGACCTCAGATCTGTGCCGGGTCTGACCTTTACCACGCGTTTGACCTATAACAGCAGTGCCTATATCAACGAGGCAAATGACTTCAGCGTTAAACCGTGGACAACATGGGATCTCGGGGCACGCTATAAGTTCAATGCGGGCAGCACCCAAATGACGGTGCGTATGGATGTCTACAATGTGACGAACCGCAACTACTGGCGTGCGCTCATCAACAACGGCGTATTCCTTGGTAAGGAGCGTACATTCATGCTTTCTCTGACCGCAGACTTCTAAGATATTTCGTGCTATCGGACGGCTCGCGCTTTGGCGGCGTGAGCCGTTTTTTCGTAAGGGGGGTACTATGGAAGGAAATACTGCTGCGCCGGCGGAGTCGCGCTCTGTCCTGCCGTAGGCGTCACTCTCTCTTGTCCTCTGCCTCGCGCTTGCGGGGGCGAGTCTGCTCTCCCTCTGGGTCGGGGCGCAGGACATCAGCATCGCGACGATCATGCAGTCGTTCACGTTATACAATGCGGCGAACGTACAGGAGATGATTGTGCAGACGCTGCGCTTTCCGCGTCTCCTCGCTGCGCTCACCTGCGGGGCAAGCTTTGCCGTTGCGGGGGCGATCATGCAGGGGGTGACGAACAACCCGATGGCAAGCCCTTCGATTTTGGGCATCAATGCCGGAGCGGGGTTCGGGCTTGCCGTTGCAATGATTTTGTTCCCGCAGGGCAGTCTCGGTCTGTCACTTGTTTTTTCGTTTATGGGGGCGGCGATTGCGACGCTTGCCATCTTTTTGCTCGCACAGGCAAAGGGCTCGGGGCGCGGTGCGGTGTTCCTCGCGCTCGCAGGTACGGCAATCGGGCTTGGCGTGCCGTTGAACCGCGCACGCTTCCTCTATCTGATGGCGGCGGTCGCACTTGCGGCCTCCTGCGTCGCCATCGGCGGAAGCATCGGATTCGTGGGGCTGCTCTGTCCGCACATCGCGCGGCGGCTCGTTGGTGTGCAGCATGCTCGCAGCATCCCTCTGACTGTGCTCATTGGTGCGCTGCTCGTTGTGTCGGCGGACTGGGTGGGGCGCGTTATCATCGCACCCGATGAGATGCTGCTCGGCATCGTCATCGCGCTCATCGGCGCACCGTATTTCCTGTTTATACTCGCGCGTGCAAAGGCGTGATCCTCGGAGGTGAAACAGCAATGAAATTAACGATAGAACATCTGAAGGCGGGCTACGATAGTGTCGTCATCATCGACGATCTGAGCCTTGCGATCCCCGAGGGGAAGATCACGGCACTCATCGGCGCGAACGGCTGCGGCAAGTCCACCCTGCTCAAGACCATCTGTCGCATCCAGCCGCGCCTCGGCGGGTGCGTGCTTCTCGATGGCGAGGATGTCCACGAGGCAGACCCGCGCGCGCTTGCAAAGTCGATTGCCATCCTGCCCCAGAATCCGACGGCACCCGAGGGGCTGACCGTACGCGAGCTCGTATCGTACGGACGCGCACCATACAAGACCTCGTTTTTCTCGCGTACGACGGCGAAGGATAGCGAGATGATCGACTGGGCGCTCACGGAGACGAACATGATGGAGTTCCAGCACCGTCCGATCGGTGCGATGTCCGGCGGACAGCGCCAGCGTGCGTGGATTGCGATGGCGATTGCGCAGGATACCGAAATCCTCTTTCTCGA
>CALJPB010000359.1 GCA_937981305.1 uncultured Selenomonas sp. | reverse complement strand
AGTGCTCCACCGCCTCAATGAGACCGATCGTCCCCTCCTGCACCGCATCCATCACGGACGGCAGCGCGCGATAGGGCATGACCTCGCGGAATACGAGCGGCTGATACGACTCGATGATCCGCCGCCGCGCCGCCTCGTCGCCGCGCTCCTTGTAGGTGCGCCAGAGTTCCCGTTCCTCCGCAGGCGTGAGTTTTTGCACATCGGCGAGCTTCTTTACATAGTCTGAAAACACGGGCACACCTCCTTTTTCATAATATATCAGAACCTGAACCGCGCCTCAAAGCTGATGAGCTGATCTGCTCCATCGCGGTCATACGAGATGCCGAAGCGGTCATTGAAGTCGTACTGAATGCCGAACCGATGCGTATCCGACGCCGCACCGAGCCCCTGCACATAGCGCAGCAGCACGCGGTCGCCGAAATACTTGCCGATCTCGACATTGTACTCGTTCTCGTACTTCTTCACCGCCTCATCGTCATTCGTCTCAAAGAGTGCGCCGCTCCCGCTCGAGAGACGCAGCACGTCAAGATGGAGGAAATTCTTCACGGAGTCCTCCACCTCGGAGAGAATGCTCATCTGAAGACCGATCGACAGAATATCCGCCGCCGTCAGACCGCCCTCGCCGCTATGATAGGCACTGCGCAGCGTCAGCATACGGATGATCTCCTCCTGCGACATCTCAGGACTCGAGCCGAGACGAAAATCCATATGCTCGAGCGGACCATGTGCCGAGAGAAATACTCGCGTATGCGTGAGGCGTGCCTCCGCATAAAACGCAATCTCCGGTAGGAACGACTCCGGCTGATTGAACGTCGCAGTTCCCTCGCGGATCTTGAACACTGTTCGGAGATAACTCACCGTGTCTCCACGCTGCGCACCGATCATGCCCGTCGTGTGCGGGTGGTGCGTCGTACCGCCGAAATGAACAAAGCCGGACGGGTGTATATCGTAGAGACTCGGACTGAAGAAATGCACATGCCGGTCAACCATCAGCCCCACATCGAGGATGATGTGCGGCAGTGCATCGTCCGTCTCCGGAATCGACGGAATCGTGACAAGTGCGCGGTCGATGTTGATCGTGCCCGACAGCTGGGGAAGTTTCTCCCCCCAGTACTCTCCCTCCGTGAGATGCAGCGAGCCGCTCAGAGGGCCGTCAAAGAACGATGTCTTGACCGCGAGCGCATCCATCACAAACGTGAAATCATACGCCGTCGGCCGTCCGCCCACAAGCCCCATACGACCCGTCATCTGGTACGTTCCCGTACCCATGTGTCCCGTACACGTACGCACGGAAAGGGTGTCGCCAAGCGCATCCACCGCAATTTCCATATCCGTCAGGGGGTGCTCGAAAAAGCGCAGCTTCACCGCGCCGTTCCGTACATTCAGCGTCCCTGTCAGACGCGGGGCAGCGAGCGTTCCGTACAGTTTCAGTCTGCCCTCCGTAGGGCCAAGCGCCCATTCCACCTGCTTCGAGAACACAGGCAGGAGTGAGAGATCTGCATGGTCGAGCGAAAGCGTCAGATCGAGCTCCTCTCGGACATCCGACACCGGATCGTCCTCCGACGTGAGCGCACGCAGGGGCAGCTTCCCGTGGACGCTCGCCGCATAGGCAATACCGTCGATGTACTTCGTCACCGTCAGCTCATTCAGATGGATGATCGAATCGCGCAGCTCCATCCCGCCCGTCAGTTCATCGAATGAGGCACCTCGTGTGCCGCCGTTCTTCGCCGTGATCTTTGCATCCGCCACGGGGTTCTGCGTCCTACCGCCGATGTGCGCCGTCAGCGACACCGTCCCCGTCACAGCATCCTCAATCCCCGCAATGCGTGCAAAGAGCCCAAGCGCAAGATCGGATGCCGTCACATTCATATCGGCCGCGCCGTCAAACGCTGCCGTACCGACAGCGGAAAACGATCCCTGCTCCTGTTTCCCCGAAAGCTGCCGCAGCGTCAGCACGCGGTCGGCAAGCGAGGCATCAATCTCCACATCGCTGATCGGATAGGAGGCAAGCGTTCCCTCGGCGATTTTTCCGAACATGGCGATCGACGGGTTGTCCAGCGACCCGCCCAGCTGTACCTTGCTCGTGATCGCCCCCGTCAGCCTGTTTTCCTTCTGATTGGCGAGCGCAAGCAGCGCCCCCACATCCATCTGCATGATGTCCAGTGTGCCGCGCAGGGAACGTGTCTCCGTGTCGTAACGCAAATACGCGGACACAGAGCCGTCCGTCCCCTGTCGGAATCCGGTGCGCTCCAGGTCGATCATCCCGTTTTCATAGTGGACGAATCCATGAACCCCACGCAGCTCCACACCGTTCATCGTGACCGTCTCGGCCTTCAGTTCCCCACGGAAAACGGGGCGTGAGATCGTCCCGCCGACCTTGCCCTTGAACAAACCATGCCCCGCGACCTCATAGGGCAGCTTATGCTCGAAACGCTTCATATCGAGATCGCGCACCTCTGCGTCGAAGTCAAGCAACCCCTGCGTATTGATCGTGCCGTTCAGCACCATATCCACCATCGGCGAATAGATGTGGAACACCTGCACACGGATGATCCCATCCTCCAGGAAGTAGTCGCCGTCCATTCCGGAGAGCACCGCACCCGCATAGCTCCCACGATAGAAATGGACATAGCCGACTGCGTGCGGTTGGTCAAGCGTCCCCGTAAACTTAATGATATTGTCGATATTGCCCGTAATCGGCTGATCGGGGGCGACGAGTGCCGCCACATCCTCCATCCGTGCGCCGATCGTATCAATCTGGAGATCAATGCGCCGCTCGCCCGTGAGGCCGATCGTACCGTTCACAAGCCAGACCTCACGCCCGCCGCGCTCCATCGAGAAATCATAGATACCGATGCCGGAGAGCGAACCGTCCGCACGGAACAGCAGACTGTCAAACGGCTGGTACAGAAGATCCCCGTGCGTCGCGGAGAACTTCATATCGACGTGGGGATCACGGATGTCGCCATGCACCTCTCCCGAGAAATCCGCAAGCCCCGAGAAGCTGAGTCGCTCGTTCAGACCGTTCAGCAGCGCGAGATCCGCATGTGCGCCATAGAAGCGCAGATCCAGCAGCGTCCCGCCCGCCACGCGTCCCTCGACGCCAAGCTCCGTGCCATGCGGGAGCTTCATGCTGAGAAAGTCGATGGTCAGATCGCTTCCATCAAACGCAAATGACACATTTGCACGCTCCACAGGAATATTGCGGTACGCGCCATCGAGAACCTCGGCACTGCCATAGATGCGCGGAGCAGCGTCATCCATTCCGCCGCTGATGCCGAGATCGACGTGCAGCGCACCGTCCAGGCCCTCCGGCAGAGATACCTCCGCACGGCGCAGCTGCGCGAGCGACACGCCGTCTGCCGCAAGATGCGCCGTATAGGATCTGTGCGCGGTGTCGAAAACACCCGTGCCCGAGACACTCCCGCCAAACAGTTCCGCCGTCAGATTTTGGAACGATACGAGCCCGTCCGCATAGGAGACATCCACCGCCGCCGTATGGAAGGACACACCGCCGACCGCACCGTCCGCCGCCGACAGTTTCCCCGCCGCCATCGGAGCGGCGAGTGTTCCCGTAACGTGCACATCCGCGGTCACTGTTCCTGTATAGGGACTGTCCGCGCGGATCTGATCGACGGCAAAATCCTGTGCGCGTACCATAAGATCGAGATAGGGAGCATCCGCATCGAGGCGAATCGTCCCATCGATGCGTGCCGTCTGCCCCGCAGACTCGGCGGTCGCTGCGAGAAATACGGATCGCTCATTGAACGTGAGCGCGGAGCTTTTCAGCTCCATTGCCACGCCATAGACATCCGCCGTCCCACGCATACCGTCCACGCGCCCGTCGAGCGTCAGCACACCGTCCACGCGGCGCAGATTCATCCGCAGATGATCGGCATTCAGCGCATGGATCTGCACCTCTGCCGGCAGCGTTTCCGAGGGCAGCTCGTCCAAAAGCGGCAGAAGTTCCGCCTGATCCGCAGCAAGTTCGACAACCTGCGTACCGCCGGCATTCTGTCCGCGTGCACGCAGGGCAATCCCCGCAAACATACCCGCAGCATCATAGGAGAGATCCGCTCCGTCAACCTCCACCGTACCCGCGATCTGATCCAACTCATACGTACGCTCATCCGCCGTAATCGTCGCCGAGGCACCCTCCACGCGGACGAGCCCTTCGAACGTCGACGGCTGCGCATCATCCGCACCGATGTCGGTATAGTTCCACGTACCGTCCGCACGGCGGACAATCTGTGCACGCGCCCCCGTCAGAAAGATCTCATCAACCGCTGTTTCCGGCGCAGAAAGCAACGAAAGCAGACGAAGCGTCACCCGTGCCTCATCGGCACGGAGCACAGCCTCCGCCTGCTTGTCATAGATGACGACATCGTCCATTTTCAATTCATGCAGAGAACGGATCTCCACCGCACCGATGTGCACAGCCGTTCCCAGCTTCTGCGCCACGAGACGCTCTGCCATCTGTCCTGCCTCAGCCATGAACGACTGGGCACGTACGATGTGGATAAGAACCGCTGCGCAGATGAGGACGGCGGCAAGCACCGCCGCCCCGATATACGCCTTCCGTCTCATAGAAAACCTCTTATTTGTTCATCTCTGCCTCATAGGCGGCGTTCGCCGCCTGTACGCGCGCGGCAGCAGCAGCCGCCGCATCCGCAGGAGCCTTCTCGGCGGTCGGGCGCACCTCGATCCCCTTCGGCGTCGCAAAGAGCGCATTGTCATGCAACTGTGCCGCCGCACGCGCCCCCTGCGCACGCACACCGTCCTCCTCCGCCGCGCGATAGCGCACGGCATCGAGATCGACGGGCACGCCCATCGCATTGTCAAGGCTCGCCTTGCCCGTATTGTAGCTGTAGAGTGCTGTCGAGTAGTTCATGCGCGCCGTCGTCAGATTGTCCGAGGCACGCATGACCTCAAGGTTTGTCCCCACGCCCGCATTGTAGCGGACGCGCGCGATATTATAGTCCTCCTCCGCCTGCTGCACA
>CALJPB010000358.1 GCA_937981305.1 uncultured Selenomonas sp. | reverse complement strand
TCTCTGCGTTTGAGCGGTGTCATACGGTGAAGATGCTGATTGACCCAGCGGCAAAGCCAGCGCATTTCCGCCGTCCGGGGCACATCTTCCCCCTGCGGACGGTCGAGGGCGGCGTGCTGCGCCGCGCGGGGCATACCGAGGCGACGGTGGATCTCGCGCGTATGGCGGGGCTGTTCCCTGCGGGGATGTGCTGTGAGATCATGGCGGACGACGGGCACATGATGCGTACCCCCGAGCTCAAGAAGTTTGCCCAAAAGCACGGGCTGAACATCATTACCATCGCCGACCTCATCGAGTACCGCAAGCATACGGAGACGTTTGTCCATCGCATTTCGGATGTGGATTTCCCAAGCAAATATGGGCATTTCCGCCTGCTTGCGTACGAGAACACACTAAACAGCCGCTGTGATCTCGCTGTTGTGAAGGGCGATGTGCGCGGCAAGGAGAACGTGCTCGTACGTGTGCACTCGGAGTGTCTGACGGGCGATGCGCTCGGTTCGATGCGCTGTGACTGCGGAGACCAGCTCGCGGCGGCGATGCGGCAGATCGAGGCAGAGGGCGAGGGTGTCGTTCTCTATGTGCGGCAGGAGGGACGCGGCATCGGTCTCGCGAACAAGATGCGCGCGTACGCCTTGCAGGATCAGGGGCGCGATACGGTCGAGGCGAACGTCGAACTCGGCTTTGCACCCGATCTGCGCGACTACGGGCTCGGTGCGCAGATTCTCGCCGACCTTGGGCTTTCGACGATCCGCCTGATGACAAACAACCCCGCGAAGCGTGCGGGACTTGAGGGCTACGGGCTGAAGATTGTCGAGCGCGTGCCGATCGTCATGTGTACACATGACTTTGACCGTAAGTATATGACGGTAAAGAAGGAAAAGATGGGACACATCCTCAGTGATGAGGACTTGGGAGGAAACTGACATGGCAAACATCATTGAGGGATATATCAGCGGCAAGGGGCTGAAATTCGGCATTGTTGCCGCACGATTCAACGAGTTTATTGTGAGCAAGCTGGTCGGCGGCGCACTCGATACGCTCCACCGTCACGAGACGGCGGACAGCGATATTGACGTAGCATGGGTACCGGGCGCATTCGAGATTCCGCTTGCGGCAAAGAAGATGGCGGAGAGCGGCAAATACGATGCGGTGCTCTGCCTCGGGGCGGTCATTCGCGGCTCGACGACACACTACGATTACGTCTGCAACGAGGTGTCAAAGGGGGTCGCACAGGTCGGTCTCCAGACGGGTGTTCCGACGATCTTCGGCGTGGTGACGACGGAGAACATCGAGCAGGCGATTGAGCGCGCGGGCACGAAGGCGGGCAACAAGGGGGCAGACGCGGCGATGGCAGCGATGGAGATGGCAAGTCTCCTCGGAAAGCTGTGAGCAGATGAAGATCGGCATACTCAGCGATACCCACGGGCATGAGGGCGCATGGGTACGCGCGTGCGAGAAGTTCTTCACGGGCGCGGATCTGATCCTCCACGCGGGCGATGTCGCCTACCACGGACCGCGCAATCCGATGAAGGAGGACTACAATCCGATGGGGCTGATCGAGCGCATCAATCGCTCGGAGATCCCCGTCGTCATTGCCAAGGGCAACTGCGACTCCGACGTGGATGCGAGCTGTCTCGAACTGCCCGTCATGTCCCCCTACGCCTACGTCGTGTGGGAGGGACGGCGCATCATCGTCACGCACGGCGATGCCGTCATGACGGATGCGGAAAAGGACAGGATGGCAAAGCATCTAAAGGCAGACCTCTTTATCAGCGGTCACGTGCACGTCAACGTGCTCGAAAAACGCGGCAATACCGTGTTTCTTAACCCCGGCTCTGCTGCACTCTCGAAGCGTCCCGACGGGCGCAACACCGTCGCAGTACTTGAGGATGGTACGATACGGATTTTTGATATAGATACGGGCGACGTTCTGCATGAGCTCGCGCTCGATTGGTAAGGATACATATGGATCAACTGATTAAGGCGACGGCGGCAAATGGAGAGGTGCGTGCGTTCGCGGCGGTGACGACGGATGTGGTCGCCGAGGCGATGCGGCGGCACGACTGCTACCCCGTCGCGGCGGCGGCACTCGGGCGCACGATGACGGGCGCACTGCTCCTTGCTGCGAATCTCAAGAACAAGGAGTCCGTCACCGTGAAGTTCAAGGGCGGCGGGCCGCTTGGCACGGTGACGGCGGACGCGACGGCGGAGGGCTCTGTGCGCGGCTATGTCGACCATCCGCACGTCAATCTACCGCTGAACTCCCTCGGCAAGATCGACGTGGGCGGCGGCATCGGTGCGGGGATTCTCTCGGTCACGCGTTTCACAGGACTGAAAGAGCCCGTGACGGGCAGTGTCGACATCACGAACGGAGAGATCGCAGAGGATCTCATCAATTATCTCTACACCTCCGAGCAGACACCGTCCTCCATCGGGCTTGGCGTGCTCGTCAGCCCCGAACTGAAATGCCTCGGTGCGGGTGGATTCTTCCTCCAACCACTGCCGGGGGCATCGGACGAGGTAATCGACCGCATCGAGGAGAACCTGCGGGGCATCTCCTCCGTCTCCCACATGGTCGAGGAGGGCTTGGATGCTGCGGGCATCATCGGCAGGGTTCTCGGCGGGTTTGGCGATGTGAAGATCCTTTCGGCCACCGACCTCGCATTTCGCTGCAACTGCTCGAAGAACTACATCACCGACCGTCTGCTGACGCTCGGCGAGGCGGATCTGCGTGCACTGCGCGACGATGGCACGGCAGAGGTGAAATGCCACTTCTGCAACGAGGCATATACCTTTGACCGCGAGGATTTGAGCGTGATCTACAACGTCGCACAGAAGATGCGCGATATGCGTGCGCGTGGGCAGCTGTGAGAAACCATGTGGGCGTTGTGCGGGAGCAGCGTACCGTGTTGGACGGGATTCCTGCGTGGATTCGCTATAAGAATATCAAGAACCTCTACCTTCGCGTCCGTGACGGACACATCGAACTGAGCGTGCCGCAGCGGACAGCCCGGAGGGATATAGAGAATTTCGTGTGTTGCAGACGCGCATGGATTGACGATCATCTGCGGCTTTTGCGCGTGCGTGCGGAGAAGTCTGCGCCGCTCTATGCGGATGGGGAGCGGATACGGCTCTGGGGTACGGAATATCCCATCGTACTTCGCGCGTGCCTGCGCGGCAAGGCGTATGCCGAGCGTGCGGCGGCGGAGATTCTGCTTCATGTACCCGAGGACGCGGATGTCAATGTACGCCGTACGGCAATCGAGGCACTCTACCGCGTGGAACTCGCGGCGGCGATTGAGCGCGAAGCCAACGCGTGTGAGACTGTCGTCGGAAAGCACGCCGCACGCTGGCGCATCCGTGCGATGAAGACGCGCTGGGGCAGCTGCAATGTCCGCACGGCGGCGATCACGCTGAACCTCCGGCTCGCGCAGTATGACGTGCGTGCTCTTCGTTACGTTATCACGCATGAGCTCACCCACCTCTGGGTGCGCGGGCATGATGCACGCTTCTACGCACGCATGGATCGGTATTTCCCCCACTGGCAGAACGTGCGGCGGGAGCTGAATGCGTGGGCGCGTATAGACCCGTGACAACAAAAAAGAACGCTCCGTGTGAAGCGTTCTTTTTTTGTACGGAGGGGTTATTTTGCTGCGCCGATCTTTTCGGCTTCCTCGACGACGCTCAGCCGTCCCGTATGCACGTCGTAGACATAGCCGTGGATCACCATGGAGGCGGGGACAAGCGGGTGGGTTCGCAGACGGCGCACATCGCGGACAAGGTTCTCCTCGATCGTACCGCTGATCGGCATAAAGTCGATGTAGTGTGCCTCTGTTGGGTCAATCCCGTGCACATGGGCATCCGATGCGAAGAGTTCCCGTGCCTCCTCGTTTGTAAAGCCCATCATTCCGCAGTGCGTGTGCTGAATGATGAACCATTCTCTCGTTCCGAGCATCTTGTAGGAGATGAGGAGGGAGCGGATGACATCGTCCGTCACGCGCCCGCCTGCATTGCGGATCACGTGTGCGTCGCCTTTCGCAAGACCCGCGAATTTCGCAGGATCAAGGCGGCAGTCCATACAGGTGACAATGGCGATGTTGCGCGCCGGATGGTGCGACAGACTCCCCTTGTCGCCGAATCCCTCGACGTAGCGTGCGTTTGCCGCATGAATCTCTTTTACATTCTTGTCCATCAAATCATCCCTTCCTCATCTATAGAAAAAACCGTCCGACAGACGGACGGCTTCCTCTATGCACTGATTGCCTACACGGCACGCTCGACGTTGCCGGAACGCAGGCAGCGCGTACACACGTTGACGTGTTTGACCTCACCCTTCACAAGGGCGCGGACACGCTGAATATTCGGCT
>CALJPB010000357.1 GCA_937981305.1 uncultured Selenomonas sp. | reverse complement strand
GCCGAACACCATACCGAGGATAGCGCTCAGTACCCCGAGCGCGAGAAATGACCCCGTGAGTGGATCCCCGTATGCAAAGCCATAGCCGAACGGAATGAGATAGAGCGGCGCAAAAACGTATGCGGTGCGCCCCATGAGTACCCAAAATAGATCAAAACGCATCAGTCGTCTCCAAAATAGGCAAGCGCCTTCTTTGCGAAACTCTTTAGCACAAAGAGGATGACGCGATCTCCGGGGAGCAGTTCTGTCATACCGTTCGGGATCGCGGCCTTCTCGCCGCGCACATAAGCGCATACCAGACATTCGCGTGGAAGACGTGCGTTCATCAGTTTTTTCCCGACCACAGGCGCCCCCGGACTGACGATTACCTCGAGTGCCTCAGCACGCGCTCCCTCGAGGAGTGTCACCCGCGTCACGTCGCCGCCGCGTGCGTATGCAAGCACCTCGCTTGCAGAGAGGAGACGCGCAGAGAGTGCGATGTTGACACCAACCTTCTCCATGAGGTCGATGTACTCGTTGCGGTCGACGCGCACCACCGTCTTGATCTTGTTGTTGGAGAGATGGCGTGCGAGAAGGGCGAGCATCAGATTCAGCTTATCGTCCTCCGTCAGGCAGACAATGACATCCGCCTCGGCAACCCCCTCCTCTGTCAGGAGGTCGATGTCCGTCCCGTCCCCGCAAATCGCAAGCCCCGCCGTCAGTTTTTCTGCGAGCAGCTCGCAGCGCTCGCGGTTTCGGTCGATCACCTTCACCTGCACGCCCTGCCGTTCAAGCATGAGAGCGAGTGCGCGTCCTGTCCGCCCGGCACCGATGATGGCGGCGCGTGTCAGCTTGTGCGTATCGCTCGGCACGAGGCTCTGACTGAACTCCTCGATGCGGTCAGGCAGCCCGATGAAATAGGCGTTATCCCCCGGGAGAAATACATCATCGCCGTGCGGGATAATCATGCGGTGGTCACGAAAAATGAGCCCTGCAAGTATGCCGTGCGGCAGCGTCAGCTCCTTGAGTGGTTTGCGTGCTATGGCGGAGCGGCGGCGGATGCGCGTCTCAAAGAGTCGCACCTTTCCCTGTGCGAAGTCCTCCACGTTGAGCGCGGCGGGGGTCATAAGAATGCGGTTGATTTCATTTGCCGTAATGAACTCGGGGTTGAGTACGAGGTCGATGTCGAAATTCTCCTTGAGGTAGCCTCCCGCCTCCACGGTAAAACTCATGTCACGGATCCGTGCGATTGTATGCGCGATGCCATGTTTTTTCGCGAGCACGCAGGCGACAATGTTCACCTCGTCGCTCTCCGTCACGGCAATGAGGATATCTGCACTTTTGATATCGGGATCGCTCATTGTAAGCGGGCTTGCAATGTTCGCTTCGATCGTCAGCACATCGAGCGTCGTCTTTGCTGCCTCGAGCTGGCTCTCCTCGCCGTCCACCACGACAACATCCATGCCCTCCTCCGAAAGGAGAGCCGCAATGCTGTAGCCCAGCCGTCCTGCTCCCGCAATTACAATACGCACAATGAGCCCCTCCTGCGTTTACTCGTTAAAATATAAAGAAGTATACCATAGATTTGTGGGGAGTAAAACTTAGGAATCGCTGATAAAATGAAGTCCGTCGGATTGATGTAGATTTTTTCGTCCGAACAAGGAGGCAAACCGGACGCATAGCAAAAGCTATGTGGAGGATTTGCCGACACAGTGCGGGCAAAAAAGATGCGTCAAGATGGCGCGGCTGAATTTATCAGTGCTTCCCTTATATTGTGTACGAAATGGAAGTTCTTTAAGGAAGTGTGCTCTTTTTCAAGAGTGCAGTACACATTTTGTCGAAATGACAATTTTGTGTTAGACTGTTTCTATCAAAATTTTTGAGGAGATGATGGCGTGCTGTGTTTTTCGGGGGTGTCCGTGGACTATGGAACGGGGGTCGATACCGTACACGCGCTTGCGGATACCTCGCTCTGCGTGGAGCGGGGAACGGTGCTCGCGCTCATCGGCGCGTCGGGCTGCGGCAAGTCGACGCTGCTGCGCGTCGGGGCGGGGCTGATCCACCCGACGGCGGGTACGGTGACGAGTGCGGGCACACCCATTGATCCGCGCACGCTGCGCATCGGCTTCCTGCCGCAGAACTACGGTCTGCTCGCATGGAAGACCGTCCGCGAAAACATCCTGCTCGGCGTGCAGATCAAGGGGGAATGGAATGCACAGCGGATGAATGCATTCGATGAGATCGTCGCAGACCTCGGGCTGCGTGAACTGCTCGACCGCTATCCGCGTGAGCTCTCGGGTGGGCAGCAGCAGCGCGTGGGTCTGGCGCGTGTCTTTTTGCTTGCGCCCGACCTCCTCCTCATGGATGAGCCGTTCTCCGCGCTCGATACGATCACGCGGGAGTCGATGCAGGAGGTCTTTCTCTCCCTCTGGAAGAAGTATGCCGTCACTACCATGCTCGTGACGCACTATGTGGAGGAGGCACTGACACTTGCAGGGCGGATTGCCGTCATGACGGGCGCACCGGGGCGCATTACCGAGATCATCGACAACCCCTTTGCGGGCGACCTTGCACATCGCTCCTCACCGGCGTTCTTTGCAATGGGGCAGGAACTGCGTACAAAGATTGCGGGGGGCTCTGTGTTATGAACAGAATTTCGCTGCGAATGTTCGCGTTCGGCATCTGTCTCTGTCTCGCACTCTGGGCGGGGATGGCATACCTCCTCCAGATGCCTGTGATCCCCTCGCCCGTGCAGGTACTCCTGCGCCTCGTGCAGAAATTTCCTGACACGATTGCCGTTCACGCGGGCTACAGTCTTATGCGCATCGTGCTTGGTCTCATTGCTGCCGTTGCCGTGGGCTACCCCGTCGGCGTGTTGATGGGATACTTCCCGCGCGTGAACCGTCTCCTTGCACCGATCCTATACCTGACCTATCCCGTACCGAAGATTGCACTGCTGCCCGTTGTGATGCTGCTCTTTGGCGTAGGGGAGACGAGCAAGCTGCTGCTCGTCTTTCTCATTATCGTCTTTCAGGTTGTCGTCGCCGTGCGCGATGCCGTGGCGGCGATTCCGTCCGAGACCTACGCGCCGCTGCGCGTGCTTGGCGCATCGTTTCCTCAGATCGTGCGCCATATCATCGTACCCGCTTCCCTGCCGAAGTTCATCACGGCTGTCCGCGTGGCGATGGCGACGGCGATCTCTGTTCTCTTCTTCACGGAGACGTTCGGTACGCAGTACGGCATCGGCTACTACATCATGGACGCGTGGCTGCGCGTGAACTACCTCGATATGTATGCAGGCATCGTCGTTCTCAGCGCGATGGGGCTGCTGCTCTTCATCCTGCTCGACTGGACAGAGCGGAGGATGTGCGCGTGGAATCATCCATCGTGATGAACAGTGTGGGGCTCGCCGTGAATACTTCTTCT
>CALJPB010000356.1 GCA_937981305.1 uncultured Selenomonas sp. | reverse complement strand
TAGAGATTGTAGAGCATCACGACGTACTCAGGCCCTTTTGCAAATCCCGCATCGAACGGTACAGACGGCTCAAGCACAATGCGCAGCTTCAAATGATTCTGCATACAGGCAGTGGAAAGCCGATAGGTCAGGACAAGATAACGTTGGAGCAAGGTCTGATCCTTTGCAAAATTCTCGTAGTCCAGCTCCACACCGTAAACGCCAAACTCCTTCGCAAGAGCCACCATCTCTCCGACCGTACGGTCGATGGCGGCATCATCCCGCAGCAGCCGTCGAAGAAGTTCCCGATCCTTCTCCGAGCGGCGCTTTCCGACAATGTCATTGGTAAAGCTCAGATACGTTTCAAGTTTCTTCCCTTTGTACTCCTGTGCCATGGAACGAATTTCTTCCGGTACATACAGGGCATCATTCTCGTCATAGGAAACAGCAAAATAGGAAATGGCATTCATCTTCTTTCGAAGCGCTGCATAATCCTTCGTGCCGCCCTCCATATCCCAATAGGTATGCCACGTCGTCAGATGAACCGGCGTGTGATGTCCACTCTGCAACGGTTCTGCCTCAGCGCATCCACCCAAGAAAACACTGACAGCAAACAGCAGGCAAACCATGCCTGAACGCATAGATCATTCTCCTTCGACCCATTATTACAAATACTCCAGGAACCAGTTGATAACGGCGTTCCATTGGTCTGCCATATTCTTCTTGGTCTTCTCCCAGCCCGTATATTCGCTGGAGTAGATCACACGCTCCTCGCCGCCTGTGCGCCCGGTATTCGTGAGAATACGCACCTGATGGAAAACACCGTCGTAGACATCGTCGGCCAGATTCCGCTGACTCCACGCCTCGCCTTTCCACGACGCACCGAGAAAGATACTGCCGCGCTCCGTCAGGCGCATGGGCAGCTCCCTAGGACCCGTATGTCCATCGATCTCAACCGACAGAAGGTTGTCGCGCAGCAGGATTACGAGTTTGTGTTTGCTGCGTCGGTGGAAGCTCTGCGTTCCCTCATACGGTTCCGCACCGTCCGCAACCGTGGCGACAGGCGTATCGCGCAGCGTCTCGGCACGTCCGAGGTATTCCTGGGCGGCGACGGGCGACGGCGCATAGCGTGCAAACGCCTCATTTTCACGCACCATTGCGTCGCGGCGATCCTCCTCAACAGAAAGGATGGTCTCCTCAAGGATGACAGGAATTTTCTCCCGATAGAGCACCCGCTCCGCCCCGCCGATAATCTCGGTAACAACGAGGTAGTTGTTGACCATCTGAACACTGATCGCACTGCTGAGATCCGGCGTGCTGCGCAGGTAGATCTGCTGTGCCCCGAAGGCATTGCCCTCCATGTCCGCCTCAAAACGCAGATCACGCGGCTCAATCCCCTCCTGCAGGCGCGCCAGAGCCCTGCCCTCCGGCAGCGTCGTCAGGATTAGGGACTCATCACGCGCCTCCAACGCCCCCTCCATGAGTTCCCACGCCGCCCTACTCTCCTGCGTCCCTTCTACAAAGGTAAGATCGTCATTCGTATCGTATTTGATACGCATGAGCAGGTGATTGATGGGCCAATAGGGCTGCGGCTGCATACGCGTAAGATCGTAAAGACTGCTCCCGCGCTGGTTGAGCACGAACCCCTCACGGTTAAAATTCATCGGAAACAGATCCCGTATCCAGCGTTCATTGACCGCACTGACCAGCGGATGATTGCCGAACCGCCCCGTATTTGCGTGCATCAGAACATGGGTCTGCGGCACATAGCCGAGTTCCTCCTCATAGATATCGCGCAGACGCATATAGTCATAGCTGACACGCTCCTTCATATGACGCTCGCTCTCCACAGGGATATCATCCTTATCCCGGATGTAGTCCATCAAATAGTGGTTGTAGCGTCGCCCGAGATAGGGGCGTATCATATCAAAGCGCAAGGGGTCGATCTCACCGATGAAATTGTGGTACCTGTCAAAGACGTTGATGTATTCCAGACGGTATCCGTTCGTTCCCATCTCCCAGAAGGAAGACTGCTCCATCTCGTGGAGATCCTTTGGACGAAGAAATTTCGGATCCTCATGGGCAAACTTCTCCGGATAAGTCATGATCGTCGCTTTGAAGTTCAGATCTTCCATGATTTCCTGTGCAAAGATCGCCGTATCCCGCCGCCCATCCTCAAACATCAGATAGAGGGAACGTGGCGGCAGTGGTTTTCCCTTGCGGTAGTAGTCGAGGATGTCCTTTTGCGTGATGGTCACATAGCCCTGATCGTGCAGCTCCGTCAAGTGGCGGCGCAGCTGCTCCTTGCCGATCAGCGTGCTTGTATCGCCGATGCGGTCGACACCAAAGTAGGAGAGCGCAATAAAGCCGCGATCCTCCGCACTGACCGCGGCATCATCGAATGCTATATAGGTCTTGAACGTAAAGAAGAACGTCAAAAGAATGGAAAATGCCGCAAGCAAAATGATAAACTGCACAATAACACGTGCCATTTTCCAACGATTCTTCCGCCTCGTAAAATTCTCAAGACCGACCTCAACAGGCGGATTCTGCGGCGCATTCCTCCCGCTCATCCTGTCTCCCCCACTTCCACATTATGCAAGACCGACTTGTTCTTCTTCTGAACCTCCTCCAGATCCGCCTGTGTGAGACGTGTTCCCCACGTCGTCTTCCAGAACGTGACCCATGCGACAGGCATCTGCCAGAGCAGCACCGCCTCATAATAGATGCAGAACCACAGCGCGTAGACCCACGTCGTACTGCGACGGATGAGAAGCTGCGCCATACTCATCAGCAGTGCCATCATCATCATACCGATGATGAAGCTCGTCGGGAATACACGATGCATAATCGGCACGTAGAAAAAGTTGTACAGCACAATGATCGGCGCGGCAATCGGAACAAGAACCCCCATATAGAAGCCGAGCGACGTGAACGGCTCCTTCTTCCACATATAGCGTGAGGCAATCAGCGACTCACGCAGCCACGAGCGCTTCCACCGCATCTGTTGGCGCAGGAAAACATTGTACGAGCGCGGCACAATTGTCATACAGACGGCAGTATCCTGATACGTCGTCCGATTGTGGCGCAGGATAAAATTCGTCATACTGCGATCGTCCCCGAACGTCGCCTTCTGTCCGAGGAAGGTCTGGTTCAGCCAGTCGTCCAGATACCTGAGCACGAGATCCTTGCGGTAGCAGGAGAGCGGCCCAGACAGGCAGGTCGCCGCATCGAATACGCCCTCCGCCGCCTTCATGATACGAAATGCGACCGAATAGCGCACTGCCTGCATCTTCGTCAGCGAATTGGTATAGGTATTCGCCACATCCGTACGTCCTGAGACACCGCCCATCTCCTTGTCCTTGAACGGCTGTACGATGTTGCGTACGGCAAACGGATCGAGAAAGCTGTCGGAGTCCACGAACA
>CALJPB010000355.1 GCA_937981305.1 uncultured Selenomonas sp. | reverse complement strand
ATCGTGCCTGTGACTGTCGTGCCGCTGAGATTGACGATGTTGTCATTCGTCGTCGCACCGTCGCCGCCTGTAATAGAGTTGACGGTGACATTGCCGACCGTGACCGTATTGCCCGACGCTTCGCCGCTTGCGGACTTGCCGCCGATGATGTCGGCATTGAGGGTTTTCTCAACGGTGACGGTGTTGCCCATCGCCTTACCGCCCGCGACATCGGTAAAGCCACCATAGACTTTGCCAGTGACATTCGCGGCACCGCTCACCTTGATTTTGTTCAACGTGCTGTTCTTCTGCTGATCTGCAGGAGCATTCGAACCCGTGCCGCTCGTCCAGCCGCCGTACACATTCGTATGTGCACCCGCCGTGAGTGTGAGCGCGTTGCCCGTGGTGGTGTTGCCCGCCGCAGAGCGTCCGCCCCACGTATCAGAGCCAACGGTCGTCGCTGTGGTCGCATTCTTAAAGGTGTAGCCGTAGCGGACAATCTTCGTATTGCTCTCTCGCGCCTCGATATTCGTTTCCTTCGTGCCATCCGCACTCAGATCTGAACGGAATGTCTTGCCGCCCGCAAGCTCCAGAGCATTGCTGCTCTGCACAAGGGTCTGTTCCTGCGCCGCTGCATCAAAACCTGCCTTTACCGCAGCGAGATCAAATTTCACCCCCGTCCCCGTCAGCGTCAGGTTGGCATCCTGGTCCTTGAACGTTACCGTCTGGAAGTTGTCAATCTTCTTGACCGTCGCTGCCGTGTTGACGTTCAGCGTGTTGCCCTTCTCCGTGCCAATCGTGCTGTTGCCGCCCGAGATTTCGGCATTCGAGAGATTGCCGCCGTTGAGGTTGACGGTGTTGTTGTACGTCTTGCCGTCTGCTGCCTCGGTATAGCCGCCGTAGACCGTGCCGCTGACCGTGCCGCCCGTGATGGTGACGGTGTTGTTGTAGCTGTTGTTCTTATCAGCTTCCCCCGTACCAGAGCCGCTCGTATGACCGCCGTACACGTTCGTATGGCTGCCGCTATCGACGGTGATTGTGTTTTCGCGCGTCGAGTTGCCCGCCTTGGAGATACCGCCGTAGAGATTCCCACCGTCGGCCGTCGCCATCGTTACACCCTTGAACTGGTAGCCCTCATAGGTGATTTCGGTGATCATGTTCCCCGTCTTGCGGACATCGACGTTCGTTTCCGTCGTCTCCGTCGTCACGGACTTTGCTGCGCCCGTGTAGCCCGTGAGGTTAATGCCGCTCGCATTCTTGAGGAGCGTGAGCGGTTTCGCAGCGGTGCCCGTTGCGCTGAGGTTTGCCCAGTTGACATCCGTCTGCGCCGCGCCCGTGACTTCGAGCATGGTATCGTTCTTTGCAAGTCCCGTTGCGTCAAAGTTCATCTTTTGGATGTTTGCAATCGTGCCCGCCTTGTTGTCCTTGCCCTTCACATTCAGCGTGTTGCCCGTGCTGTTTGCCACCGTGCCGCCCGTGATCGTGCCTGTGACTGTCGTGCCGCTGAGATTGACGATGTTGTCATTCGTCGTCGTGCCTGCACCACCTGTGACATTGCCCGTAACTGTAATGTTGCCGAGTGTCACCGTGTTGTTCGATGCCACGCCCGTCGTCGTCCAGCCGCCGTACACGTTCGTATGCGTGTCCGCATTCAGCGTGAATGCGTTGTTCTCGACATTGTGCCCCGCCGCAGAGCGTCCGCCCCACGTATCAGAGCCGTCGGTCGTCGCTGTAGTTGCATTCTTAAGGGTATAGCCGTAGCGGACAATCTTTTTCTTGTCCGTGCTCGCCTCGATGTTCGTTTCCCTCGTGCGGTCTGCATTCAGCTCCGAGCGGAATGTTTTGCCGTCCGCAAGATCCAGAGCATTGCTGCTCTCCACAAGTGTCTGTTTCTGCGCCGTCGCAGCAAAGTCTGCCTTTACAGCAGCAAGATCGAATTTCACGCCTGCCGCTTGCAGCCGCAGTACTGCGTTCTCCTTGAATGTAACCTTCGAGAAGTTCCCAATCGTGCCGACGGTCGCCGCCGTATTGACGTTCAGCGTGTTGCCCGTAGCTGTCTTGCTGCCGCCGTGAATCTCTGCAATCGTTGTGTTCGGCGCAAGTGCATTTGTCCCGTCGCCGAGATTGACCGTATTCTTCTCCGTCGTGCCGTCTGCCGCCTCAGTATAGCCGCCGTAGACCTTACCGAGCGTACCGCCCGTGATGGTGACGGTATTATCGTGACTGTTCTTCTTCTCGACATCCGTATTGCTCGTGCCCGACGTATGACCGCCGTACACCTCGTCATAGTTGCTGTTCACGGTGATGTTGTTGTGATGCGTTGCGTTGCCCGCCTTGGAGATGCCGCCGTAGAGATTCCCACCGACAGCAGAACCCAGACCGGAGACACCCGTGAACTGATAACCTGTGTACTCGATCGCTTTCTGATCCGACGAGACGCTGATATTCGTCTCGCTTTTTTTATCTGCGCTCAGTCCGGACTTCACCGCGCCGACAGTGTATGTGCCGCCGAAGTCGATGCCGTTATTGTTCCGCATCAGAGTAATGTTGCGTCCGTTGCCGCCCGCCGTCAGCGTGTTCCAGTTGACCTTGGTCTGTGTGCCGCCCGTGACGTTCAGCATCGTTCTATTCGCAGCAACGTCAGTCGTGTCGAAGCTCATCGTCTGGAAGCCCTCAACGCTCTGCGCCGTGTTCATGCCCTTGACATTCAGCGTGTTATCCGTGCCGTTTGCCACCGTGCCGCCCTTGACTGCGCCATTGACAGTTGCGCCGTTGAGATTGACAGTGTTGTCCGTTGTCGTCGTTCCTTCGCCGCCCGTGACGGACTTGACCGTGGCATTGGTAACATTCACGGTATTGCCCGATGCCTCAGCCGCAGCCTTGCCGCCAATGATGTCTGCGTTGAGGTTTTTCTCAACGGTGACGGTGTTGCCCGTCGCCTTGCCGCCCGTCACATCGGTGAAGCCGCCGTAAACTGTGCCCGTGATATTTGCGGCACCGCTCACTTTGATTTTGTTCAACGCACTGTTCTTCTGCTGATCTGCAGGAACATCCGAGCCCGTGCCGCTTGTCCAGCCGCCGTACACGTTCGTATGACTGTCGCTGTTCACGGTAATCTCATTGTCATGCGTCGAATTGCCGCCGACAGAGCGTCCGCCCCATGTGTATTTATCAGGGCCGTTTTGAACGGTCGTCGGTGCGGTCTGATGCGCGAAGGCATAGCCCTCGTAGTCAATGCGCTGATTGTCTAAAGACTTTGCAAGGACGAGTTCCTTGTTACCCGTCGTCTTGACAAGACGATGCTGAGTGTCCGTGATGGTGATGCCGTGCGTATTCTTGAGGAGCGTGCCCTTGCGCCCGTGCGTACCAGTTACATTGATGTCGCCGAGGCTCTGAATCTCCGTGCCGTTCGTATCGCTTAGGGTCAGGAAGGAGGTGGTCTGCATCACGTGTGCGTTGAAGTGGAAGTTGAGCTCGGCGAAGTTTTTGATATTCGTGGCTGTTGCGTTACCGTAGACATTCAGTTTATTGCCCGTACGGTAGTCGTTGCCATAGGTGGTACCGCTGCCACCGTTGATGATGCCTGTGATGCTCCCCGCAAAGGCGGCGTCCGTGCTGCCGATATTGACGGTATTGCCCGTCGCGTTTCCGCCAAGCGAACGTCCACCGTCTACGTTACGGACAGAGCCGCCCGTGATGGTGACGGTGTTTCCCGTCGCATCACCATTCGTTGAGAAACCGCCGTAGACATCGTGATTCGCCGCTGACCCGCCCTTGATGTTGACAATGTTTCCTTCAGCATTCCCGGATGCAGCGACACCACCGTAGATGTCACTGTGCACCGTACCGTTCGTAAGTGTGACTTTGTTGTTCTTTGCTGTACCCGTGCCGCCCGTTACACCGCCATAGGTTAGAAAATCCACTCTGCCGCCGTTGATTTCAACGGTGTTGTCCGAGACTTCTCCATTGGTCGCGCTGCCGCCTGTGAGATTGCCTGTGACTCTGCCCTCCGACAATATGGCATGGTTGCCCGTCGCTTTGCCGCCCACGATATTCGTCGCGCCGCCGGTCATGTGATGCACTTCACTGGTTGCGCCCGTAAGCGTGATCTTATTCCCTATGCTGTGGTTCTGCGCATTTTCCCCCGTCGCGGTTGAGCCTGTGCCGCTCGTCCAACCACCATAGGCTTTTTTTCCAGTATGATTACCGCTCAGCGTGATTTCATTATCTGTCGTTGTATTGCCAAGCACGGAGCGGCCGCCCCAGATATCCGTCCCTTCTGTCTGCGGTGCACGTGCCCCCTTGAATCGGTAGCCCTTATAGCTGATCTTGGTCGTTCCATCCTTATCAATGATGGTTTCCGTCTTTTCTCCCGTCCGCCCGAGCTTCGAGGTGTACGACTCAATGTCGATGCCATTGGCATTCTCGATCAGAGTGCCGGAGCCGAGCCATTCGCGGTTCATATGGAGCTGATCGAGGTTTTTGATCTTTGTACGGTTCGAATCCGTCAGCTTGAGCAGCGGGTTGCTCGTATTCATATGGGCATTGAAGTTGAAGTTGATCGTCTCGAAGTTCTTGATGTTATAGGCTACGGCATTTGCATTGACATTCAGCGTGTTGTTCGACACTTTGTCAGGGTGACTATCGTTGCGACCGCCATAAATCGTGCCGTTGATGGCGTAGCCCGCTGCCATGGCGCTCGTGCCGTCGCCGAGGTTGACGGTGTTGCCCGATACTTCTCCCGTGCCGCTGGAATAGCCACCGTAGATCCCGTTCAGGACGCCGCCCTTGATGGTGACGATGTTGCCTTTCACATTGCTGTTCTCATCGGTATAGCCACCGTAGACATTTCCTGTGCCTGTGACGCTGCCGCCTTCGATGAGCACTTCGTTCTCGAGCACGTCACCGTTCGCCTGATTGCCTGTCGTGCCGCCGTAGATACTTCCATGCACGTTGCCGCCCTTGAGCGTCGCCGTGTTTTTCTTGACGGTTCCTGTGCCGCCATCAGTCGCCATACCGCCGACCAAGTCGCCGTTGAGATGATTGCCGTTGAATGTGGCATGATTGTACTCGACATTGCCGCCGCCATTTGCACTGCCACCGAATATCCCGTCAGAGATTGACTGGTGCGGTGAGGTTGCCTGATTGACGACCACCTTGTTGCCCGTCACATTTCCCGTGCCGAACGTGAGACCGCCATACAGCTGCTTGTCATAAGACAGGTTTTTGAAGGTCAGCGTGTTGTCTTTCACGTTGCCGTTGTCATGCTCGTCCTTGATAAAACCTGCGGCTGTACCGAAAGCGGCTCCGCCTCCGGGATGTTTGGCGTTATTGCTTGGTGCCTGTGTATCGTCTATCGTCACATTGTTTCCCGTCACATCCGCCGCAGATACACTCTGCGCAGACGAAAGGAATCCGCCTCCACCGAGTGCAATCGCAACGAGCAGAGCCAGACGACGTGATTTCATTTCTTTGAACAAACAGTTCGCCTCCTAAATTTACCTAAACTGTAAAACATATCACTTCTATTTTTTAATTGGGACAATTCTACCATAGCTTGTCATAAATTGGAATACTCAAACCATAAAAAATAAAAATACGTTGCAGATTTTTCATCTCTGCAACGTATGCTTCTATATTTACTTGTTAATAAAATTATCTCACATCAGTGTTTTTGTGCACGGAGCTGCTCCTCGTCCCATCCCATGATGCCGTGCTGGTCGGGCATGATGGAGGGATCGAATACGGGGTTCTTGCCCGCCGCCTTCTGTGCGAAGTAGTCCGCAAGTGCGATGCGTGCAATCGGTGCGAGGCGCGCAATGGCGTAGAGGTTCGTGAGGCAGATCATCGCCATGAAGAGGTCGGCGAGGTTCCACACGAGTCCGAATGCCGCCACACAGCCGAAGAATACCATCGCGACGACGGCGAGGCGGTAGGCAAAGAGCGCGGGCTTCGTGTTCTCCGTGATGAAGTGGATGTTGATCTCGCCGTAGTAGTAGTTGCCGACGACGGAGCTGAACGCAAAGAGGAAGATGAGTACGGCGAGGAGACTGGATGCCCACGGTCCAAAGACGCTTGCGAGCGAGTCCTGTGCGAGTGCGATGCCCGTCGTATCGCCGCCGATCGTATACTGCCCCGTGAGGAGCACGATGAATGCCGTTGCCGAGCAGACGATCCATGTATCGACATAGACACCGAACGCCTGCACGAGCCCCTGTTTGACGGGGTGCGTGACGTTCGCCGTCGCCGCCGCATTCGGGATCGAGCCCTCGCCCGCCTCATTCGAGAAGAGTCCGCGGCGGATACCCGTGAGAATCGCAGTGCCGATGCCGCCGCCGACCGCTGCCTGCGGACTGAACGCATCATGCAGGATGAGCGCAAACATCGCGGGCACTTGGTCGATGTGCATGAGGATGATGATGAATGCGATGAGGAGATAGATGCCCGCCATGATCGGCACGAGCAATGCGGAGAACGTTGCAACGCGCTGGATGCCGCCGAAGATGACCACACCCGCGAGCACGGCGAGCACGCCGCCCATGAGGTAGGTATCAATGCCGAACGCCTTCTCCATTGAGAGGGCAATCGTGTTTGCCTGCACCGAGACATAGATGAGACCGAACGTGACCGAGATGAGCACGGCAAAGAATTTTGCGACCGCAGGCTGCCCAAGTGCGTTCTGGATGTAGTACGCAGGTCCGCCGTGAAAGAGTCCGTGTCCGCGCGGAATCTTGTAGATCTGCGCGAGCGTACTCTCAACGAAGCCCGTTGCCGTCCCAATGAAGGCGATAACCCACATCCAGAACACAGCCCCGGGACCGCCCGTCACAATGGCAATCGCAACGCCCGCGATATTACCAACACCGACGCGCGAGGCGGTACTGACGCAGAACGCCTGAAACGAGGAGATCGCCTTGCGTCCGCTCGGCCGCCGTCCGAGATCGCCCGCGAGCAGGCGCACCATCTCGGGCAGTGCGCGTAGCTGGACGAGCCCCGTCGAGAGCGTGAACCAGAGACCCGATCCAACGAGTACCACGATGATGATATAAGTCCACAGGAAGTCGTTGATCGAGCCGACAAGAGAATTGAGGAAGTCCATAAAACCACCCTTTCCAAAAAGAATATGCTTCATCATAATAGAAAAGCGTTTTGTTTGTCAAATTGCATTCCTGTATTCTTTTATAAGGAGAATCATTCAGGTACTTTTATATCCTGCTTCCTTTACTTCTCTCTAAAAAGAGTGTAAAATATGAGTAGTAGTAAGTTTCAGGGACAAGGGAAGCACCTTATCAGTGATTCCAAAAAAGCGGGGGAC
>CALJPB010000354.1 GCA_937981305.1 uncultured Selenomonas sp. | reverse complement strand
AGATGGTGTCGTTGAACAGCGCGATGGTTGGACGTATTTATCAGAGAAAAACAAAAAGTCCTAGATTTTTATGAAAACAAGCAGGATTTTTTTCCCGAAGGGCGAATAGAGAGCATAGCAAACAATGTTTACGAGCATGGGGGAGAGAGATAAATGGCAGAGACGGTTACAGAAGAGAGAAAAGGGATCCTGCTTGAGACAGGAACAAACGAATTTGAGATCGTCGAATTCAGCATTGGGAAGGTGAATTATGGCATTAATGTTGCCAAAGTGCGTGAAGTCATCACGCGTGCACCGGTAACAGCAATGCCCGAGGCGCACCCCTATGTCGATGGACTGTTTACGCTCCGCGGCAAGGCAATCCCGCTCGTCAATATGGCACGCTGCCTGAATCTCCAGACGGCAGATGAGCTCCAGAACATCATCGTTACGGAGATCAACAACTACGATATTGGCTTCCTCGTCGGCAGTGTCTACCGCATTCACCGCATTTCGTGGAAGAACATGGAGCCGGCACCGAACGTCGGTGAGGGGTCGCGTGTCGTCGGTATCATCAAGATGGAGGATCGCATTGTTCTCCTGCTTGACTTTGAGACCATCATTGCTGAGATCAACCCAGAGATCAACCAGAAACTCACAACGGTCACAGCGGCAACACAGGATGCCAAGACTCGCCGCGGAACAGCGCATGTCGTGGTCGCAGAGGACTCCAAGATGCTGCGTGACCTCCTTGTGAACACATTACACGAGTCGGGATACAAGTTCATCCGCGACTTCGGCAATGGGCAGGATGCATGGGATTACTTGCAGGATCTTGCACGCAAGAATGGTCCGATCGAAAACCATGTGCGCATCATTATCTCCGATGTCGAGATGCCAAAAATGGATGGACATCGTCTGCTCAAGCTCGTACGCGAGGATGACCGTCTGGGCGAGGTTCCGCTCGTTCTCTTCTCCTCCCTCATCAGTGAGGAAATGAAGCGCAAGGGCGAAAGCCTCGGCGCATCGGGACAGGTGTCGAAGCCGGAGATCAACCAGCTTATCGATCTGTTGGATACGCTCATCTTTGGCGAGCCGCTTCACGATACCATCGACGAACACTAAGTTTGGATAATAAAAGGACTGCTGTACTTCTGTACGGCAGTCCTTTTCGTTCTATTGACATGACTCTAAAATCTCGTTATCATAGAGATCAAGGAGATGGTAAAATGAAGGTAGCAGTCCTCATGGGAAGCGACTCCGACTGGCCAATCTTAAAGCCTGCGGTCGAGCTCCTCAAGCAATTCGGCATTGAGCCTGTGGTCAAGGTTGCCTCGGCACATCGCACGCCCTCTATTGTGCGTGATTTTGTCATGGAAGCCGATCACAACAAGGAGTTTGCGGCATTTATTGTGGCAGCGGGAGCTGCGGCACATCTTGCAGGTGTTGTAGCAAGCTACACAATCAAACCCGTCATCGGTATCCCCGTCAATGCGACACCGCTGAACGGTATGGATGCGCTGCTCAGCACAGTGCAGATGCCGTCGGGGGTTCCCGTTGCGTCCATGGCGATCAACGGTGCAAAGAATGCCGCGATCTTTGTCGCGGAAATTCTTGCCGTGTACGACACCTCGATCGCAGAAGCACTGATGGACTATCGGGAAAAGATGGTACTTGAGGTGGAAGCGAAAGCAGATCGGGTCGCAGCACAGCTGTAAACACTAGTCATAGGATATGTCCTGTATTTAGGGAAGCCTAATAAATTCAGTGCTTCCCTAGGAGAAATGGAAAGGCAGGCCGAATAATGGAGCGCAAAGAGGCTCTTTACGAGGGCAAGGCAAAGATTATCTATGCAACGGATCATTCCGATGAATACCTCGTCTACTATAAGGACGACGCAACGGCGGGGAACGGTGCAAAGCGCGGCACGATTGCGGACAAGGGCGTCATGAACAACAAGATGACGGCGTTCTTCTTCGATCTTCTTGCCAAGGAAGGAATCCCTCATCACTATATTTCCATGCCGAGTGACCGTGAGATGATTGTCAAGAAACTTACGATCATCCCACTCGAGGTCATCATCCGTAATGTTGCTGCAGGTTCACTTGCTCAGCGTCTCGGACTTGAGGAAGGCGTTCCGATGCCGTTCCCGATCATCGAGTACTGCTATAAGAACGACGACCTCGGCGACCCCATGCTCAACCGCTACCATATCCGTGCGATGAAGATTGCAACGGATGCTGAGCTGGACGAGATTGAGCGCATGTCGCTGAAGATCAACGATGTCCTTACGAAGTTCCTCAAGACCAAACGCGTCGATCTCATCGACTTCAAACTCGAATTTGGCAAAGATGCCAACGGGAATATCATCCTTGCCGACGAGATTTCTCCGGACAATTGCCGTTTCTGGGACAGCGATACGAAGGAGAAACTGGATAAGGATCGTTTCCGCCGCGACCTCGGCAATGTAGAGGACGCCTATAAGGAAATGCTTCACAGGCTGACGGGAGAAGCATAAGCACAATGTACGAAAAAGTGCCAAAGTGGAAGGAAGAATGCGGCATCTACGGTGTGTACTCCCCTGTGGAGGACGTGTCCGAAATGACGTATCTTGGTCTCTTTGCGCTCCAACACCGCGGACAGGAGAGCGCGGGTATTGCACTCACGGATGGCTATTGGATCGATGTGAAAAAGGGCATGGGTCTGGTCAGCGAGGTATTCCGTGAGCAGCTGCCTCATCTCGATCATGCTAAAATCGCCATTGGACACGTTCGCTATGCGACGACGGGATTCAGCCTTGCCGCGAATGCTCAGCCTCTGCGCGTAAACTATGCAGGCGGCGCACTCGCTCTTGCACACAACGGCGATCTTACCAATGCGGCACTGATCCGCCGTGATCTTGAAAGCAAAGGTACGGTTTTTCAGACAACCATCGACTCCGAGGTGTTTGTTCATCTCATCGCGCGTTCACAAAAGACCTCCATCGAGGAACGCATCCTTGAGGCGGTCAGTTTTGTGCGCGGTGCATTCTGTCTTTCGATCATGACAGAGGACAAGCTGATCGGCGTGCGTGATCCACAGGGGTTCCGACCACTCTGCATCGGGCGGACAACGGATGGCGGATGGGTTCTGTCCTCAGAGACCTGCGCCCTTGATGTCAACGGTGCCACATTCGTGCGCGATGTATTGCCGGGTGAAATGGTCGTCATCGACAGCGACGGGCTCAAGTCCTATCGCTTTTCCAATGGGGAAGACGTCGCTTCCTGCATCTTCGAATACATCTATTTTGCGCGCCCGGATTCCATCATTGATGGGCAGTCCGTCCATGCGGCACGCTTTGAGATGGGAC
Source organism: uncultured Selenomonas sp. (assembly GCA_937981305.1). Classification (GTDB taxonomy): domain Bacteria; phylum Bacillota; class Negativicutes; order Selenomonadales; family Selenomonadaceae; genus Centipeda. The sequence continues at coordinate 4,233 of CALJPB010000354.1, read as the reverse complement.
GCGTTCTTGCACGCGAGTCCGGTTTTCGCGGCGATGTCGTCATCTCTGTCCCGGACTCCGGCACAACTGCAGCGACCGGTTTTGCCTATGAGGCAGGCATCCCATTTGCCGAAGGGCTGATCAAGAACCGCTACATTGGACGCACATTCATCCAACCGACGCAGAAACAGCGCGATGCGGCAGTCAAGCTAAAACTGAGCCCCGTACGTTCCGTTGTAGCAGGAAAGTCGGTCATCATGGTGGACGACTCCATCGTACGCGGTACGACGAGTGGAAAGATTGTGCGGCTGCTGCGAAACGCCGGAGCGCGTGAAATTCACGTCTGCATCAGCAGTCCACCGATTACCGATCCGTGCTACTATGGCATTGATACATCCATCCGCAAAGAACTGATCTCCGCGACCAAGAGCGTGGAGGAGATCTGCGATTTCATCGGAGCTGATTCACTCCATTTCATCTCAATCGAAGGGCTGCGGCAATGTGTTCCGGCACTCAATCCGGATCACATGTGCTACGCCTGCTTTAACAACAACTATCCTGTTCCCGAAGAGGATGCGACGCTCGACGAGGATGATAAGCTCATACTCGAGCGGAGGCGGATTGCACAGCGTGAAAGGGGGCTTTGAGAGCCGATGGAGAGAATGACCTACCGTGATGCGGGCGTTGATATCGATGCAGGAAACGAGTCTGTATCTCTGATTAAGGATGCCGTCCGTGCGACCTATCGCTCGGAGGTGATGGGTGATCTCGGCGGCTTTGGTGGGCTGTTTGCCCTGAATACCAAGGACTATAAAGAGCCGGTTCTCGTATCGGGAACGGACGGTGTCGGAACGAAGCTGCGTCTTGCGTTCCTACTGAACAAACATGATACAATTGGGCAGGACGCAGTCGCGATGTGCGTCAACGATATTCTCGTGCAGGGGGCAGAACCCCTTTTCTTCCTCGACTATCTTGCCGTCGGCAAACTCGAACCGATGCAGGTCGCCGAGGTCGTTACAGGTGTTGCGCGTGCCTGCAAGGAGTCCGGCTGTGCCCTGATCGGCGGCGAAACAGCGGAGATGGCGGGGTTTTATCCCATAGGAGAATACGATATTGCAGGGTTCTCCGTGGGTGTTGCAGAACGCTCCAAGCTCATTACCCCCGCCCGTGTAAAAGCAGGCGACGTCCTGCTCGGTCTGCCGTCGTCGGGGGTACACTCAAACGGATACTCTCTTGTACGCAAAATTGTCTTTGAGCGCAAGGGGTTCAAAGGTGATGAGTACATGGAGGAACTCGGCAAAACCATCGGTGAGGAACTGCTGACCCCGACGCGCCTCTATCCGCGTATCTGTCTGCCGTTGATTCGAAAATTTGATATTCACGGCATGGTGCATATCACAGGCGGCGGTTTCTACGAAAATATCCCACGCGCTCTGCCGGAGCATATGGGGGCAGAGGTAAACGGTGCGGCATGGACGATCCCGCCGGTCTTCCGTCTGCTGCAGGAGTGGGGGAATGTTGACTGGACGGAAATGTACCGCACATTCAACATGGGCATCGGTATGGTACTCATTGTTTCATCGGACGAAGCGGATCGTATCACGGCTCGGTTGAATGCGCAGAATGAAACAGTGTACCACATCGGTCATGTAACAGAAGGGGCGCATGAGGTCGTCATCAAGGGCGGTGTCTTTGATGCGTGAGGAAAAGCTTGGCATACTCTGCTCGGGACGCGGTTCCAATCTGGCATCGATTATCGAGGCGATTGAGCGTGGAGAGATTCCTGCTGAAATTGCGGTCGTCATCGCAGACAAGCGCGATGCCTATGCACTCGAGCGCGCGCGAGCGAAGGGGATTCCCGCTGTTGCCGTCGTCTATCGGGACTATGCGGGGCGCGCAGACTTCGAGCGCGCCATGCTGGATGAGCTGCAGGCCCACGGTGTAACCCTCGTAATTCTTGCAGGATTCATGCGGATTCTCTCTCCCGTTTTCGTCCATGCGTATACGGGTCGTATCTTGAACATCCACCCTGCACTCCTGCCGAGCTTTCCGGGAGCACATGCCCATCGTGACGCACTTGCTTACGGCGTGAAGGTCAGCGGCTGCACCGTTCACTTCGTGGATGAAGGAATGGACTCCGGCCCCATCATTCTACAGGCGTCCGTTCCTGTGACGGAGGACGATACCGAGGAAACACTTGCGGCACGTGTTCTGGAACAGGAACATCGGATATTCCCGGAGGCAATCAAACTCTATGTGGAAGACAGACTGCGTACGGATGGGCGAAGGGTTCACATCCTGCCCGCCGCTGAAGGAGGATCATTATGAAGATAAAACGTGCTCTGATCAGTGTATCCGACAAGACGGGTGTGGTGGAATTTGCACGCGTACTGCATAAAGCAGGAGTCGAGATTGTCTCCACGGGCGGAACAATGAAGGCACTCCGTGAGGCGGGTATCCCTGTCATCTATGTCAGCGATGTAACAGGCTTCCCCGAGATCATGGACGGACGCGTCAAGACGCTGCACCCATTCGTACATGGCGGTATTCTTGCCGTCCGTGGCAATCAGACACATGAGAAGGCATTGCGTGAGCTGAAAATTACGCCGATCGATCTCGTTGCAGTCAATCTCTATCCCTTTAAGGAAACGGTTGCAAATCCGAATGTCACACTTGCTGAGGCAGTTGAGCAGATTGACATCGGCGGTCCTGCAATGATTCGCGCTGCAGCGAAAAACTTCAAATTTGTCACCGTGATTACAAACCCCGCGCGCTATGCGGAGATTGCGGAGAAAATCGAGAAGGACGGCGCGGTCGACGGCATGACACGGATGCGGCTTGCACATGAGGCGTTTGCCCATACTGCTGACTATGACAGCGCAATCAACGCATATCTTGCCGGGCAGTTGGAAAAATGAGGAAGACGACGTGAACATTCTTGTAATCGGATCAGGCGGTCGCGAGCACGCGCTTTTCTGGAAACTCAAAGAGAGTCCGTTGACGGACAGCATCTATGCCCTGCCCGGAAACCCGGGAATGGGGGAGCAGATTGACATCTCTGCGACGGACAACGAAGCAATCCTGAAATTTGCCAAGGAGAAAGAAATCGGACTTGTGGTCGTCGGTCCCGAGATTCCTCTCACAAATGGACTTGTGGACGAGCTCGAGAGTGCAGGGATTCGTGCATTTGGTCCGCGCGCAAATGCGGCGGAGCTTGAGGGTTCAAAATCCTTCGCAAAGGATCTCATGAAGAAGTATGGGATTCCAACGGCACGTTACGAAGTCTTTACTGAGGCAGAACCTGCGCGCGCATATATTCGCAAAGAGGGCGCGCCAATCGTTGTCAAGGCAGACGGCCTTGCCGCAGGGAAGGGCGTCATTGTTGCCATGTCGGAGCAAGAGGCACTCGATGCCATAGATACAATCATGGAGGATAATACCTTCGGCAAGGCGGGAACACGCGTCGTTATCGAAGAGTTTATGGAGGGGGAGGAAGCGTCGCTGCTTGCCTTCACCGACGGGAAGATCATCCGTCCCATGATTAGTGCGCAGGATCATAAGCGTGCTCTTGACGGAGACAAGGGACCAAACACGGGCGGAATGGGCACCTATGCGCCAGCCCCTGTCATGACACCGGAGATGACGGAACGTGCAACAGAGGAGATTCTGAAACCTACAATTGCCGCCATGGCAAAAGAGGGCAGAGTCTATCGAGGCTGTCTTTATCTCGGTCTGATGATTACAAAGGACGGACCAAAGGTCGTCGAGTTCAACGCACGCTTTGGTGATCCCGAGACACAAGTGGTTCTGCCTTTGCTCGATGGTGACCTCGTCCGGATCATGTGCGCCTGTTCTGATGGAACACTCGCGGATGTGCCCATACATTGGAAAAGCGGGGCAGCCGTCTGTGTCGTCTTGGCGGCAGGCGGATATCCTGCATCCTATGAAAAGGGGCATGAGATTCGTGGCATCAGAGCTGCAGAGGACACGGGTGCGCTTGTGTTCCATGCAGGAACGGTGGAGCAGAACGGCAAAATCCTCACGAACGGCGGGCGCGTACTTGGGGTTGTCGGCATGGGGGAAGACATCGCATCTGCGGTGAAAAAATCCTATGCCGCAGTCGAGAAAATATCCTTTAAGGATGCCTATTATCGTAAGGACATTGCATATCGTGCATTAAGGAATCGCTGATAAAATGAAGTCCGTCAGATTGGTGTAGATTTTTTGTTCGATCAAGGAGACAAACCGGACGCA
>CALJPB010000353.1 GCA_937981305.1 uncultured Selenomonas sp. | reverse complement strand
CAGTGGGGCGGTCCACGCATCATGAAGGCAGACCCCTACGGATTCTATGCGGAGAAGAAACCGCAGACAGCATCCCGTACCTACGATATGAACCACTATGAGTGGCAGGATGCGGCGTGGCAGAAACGCAAGGCGGAGGAGTCCTCCTACGAACGTCCCATGCTCACCTACGAGGTTCATGCGGGGTCGTGGCGGCGCACCCTTGAGGGCGACTACCTCTCCTATCGGGAACTGGCAGATCAGCTCATCAGCTACGTAAAGGACATGAACTACACGCACATTGAGTTCATGCCTCTGTGCGAGCATCCCTATGACGGCTCGTGGGGCTATCAGGCGACGGGGTACTTCGCCGTAACGAGCCGCTACGGAACGCCGGACGACTTCCGCTATCTGGTCGACACCGCGCACCGGAACGGCATCGGCATCATCATGGACTGGGTGCCGGGGCATTTCTGCAAGGACGAACAGGGGCTGCGCCATTTCGATGGCAAAAACCTCTACGAGTCCGACAACGAGACGCGTGCGGAGAACCGGGAGTGGGGTACGACCAATTTTGACTATGGGCGTACGGAGGTGCAGAGCTTCCTCATCTCGAACGCACTGTTCTGGTTCGAGGAGTTCCACATCGACGGCCTGCGCATCGACGCGGTCGCGAATATGCTCTATCTCAACTACGGGCGCAAGGACGGCGAGTGGCAGCCGAACAAGTACGGCGACACGGGCAACCTTGAGGCGATGGACTTCCTGAAGAAGCTCAATGAGACCATCTTCAAGTACCATCCGAATGCGCTCATGATCGCCGAGGAGTCAACTGCATGGCCGCTCATCTCGAAGCCCGTTTATATGGGCGGTATGGGATTCAACTACAAGTGGAACATGGGCTGGATGAACGATATGCTCTCCTACATGAGCCTTGACCCGATCTACCGCAAGTGGAACCAGGACAAGATCACGTTCTCCCTCATGTACGCGTTCTCCGAGAACTTTGTCCTGCCGCTCTCACACGACGAGGTCGTGCACGGGAAATGTTCGCTCATCAGCAAGATGCCGGGCGACTACTGGCAGAAGTTTGCGGGTCTCAGAGGCTTCTTCGGCTACTGGATCGCGCATCCCGGCAAGAAGCTGCTCTTCATGGGCGGTGAGTTCGGACACTTCATCGAGTGGAACTTCGACGACAGCATGGACTGGCACCTTGTCGAGCAGTATCCGATGCACACGAAGATGCTCGCGTACTCGAAGGCACTCAACAAGTTCTACGTCGATAACAAGCCATTCTGGGAGGTCGATTTCGACTGGAACGGCTTCCAGTGGATTGACTGCAACGACAACGAGAACAGCATCATCGCGCTCGTCCGCCGCGCCGAGGATCGAAACGACTTCATCATCTGCGTCCACAACTTCACCCCCGAGGTGCGTCACGGCTACCGCATCGGCGTACCGACCAAGGGGACGTATATCGAGGTATTCAATTCCGACGAGGAGGCGTACGGAGGAAGCGGCGTGCGCAATGCGGGCGATATTGTGAGCGAGGACTACGCCTTCCACGGACGCGAGCAGTCCATCGTCATCACCGTGCCGCCTCTGGCGAGCACATTCTACCGTCTGAAGCGGCAGAGCGGAGCGGGGACACCCGATCATGAGGTGCCTGAGACGGTCGATGCTGTTGCAAAAAAAAAAGCAGTAACCCCTAAGGATACGGCTGCTGCGGCAGTAAAGCCGGCCCCCCCCGAAGCACCCGAAGCGCCGAAACAGGAAGACGGGGAGCACACAGCAGAGCCGAAGACATCTGCGCCGAAGAAGCGTACACCGGCAACCCAAAACCAGAGCGGGAAAGCTCCTGCAAAACCTGCCGCCAAGAAGACAACGCGCACGCGCACGGCGCAGAAGTCGGCGACAGAGGAAAAGCCCGCGAAGAAAACGACATCCAAGTCCGTCAAGGCGGCTGCCAAACCCACAGAAAAAGCATCGAAAACAGCATCCATGACGGCAGCAAAGAAAGCACCTGTGCGCAAATCGTCGGCGGAATCCGGTGACAAGTCGAAAAAAACACGTGCGGCGAAGTAAGCGCACACATTGAATAGGAGAATGCCGAAAGCTGCAAATGACAGAATGATTACCTCATGGCACAGTAGATTACGGCACTGTGCCATGAGAATAAGGAGGATATTGGGATGAAGGTACTATATGTAGCATCGGAGGCAGTTCCCTTTGTCAAGACCGGCGGTCTTGCGGATGTGGCGGGCTCGCTCCCTGCTGCGCTCGTGAAGGATGGGGTGGATTGCCGCGTCATTCTACCAAAATACGGTGCGATTGCCGAAGATATTCGCAACACGATGGAGCATGTCTATGACGGCATCCTGAATGTCGCATGGCGGGACAAGTTCGTCGGCATTGACAAGTATGTGCTCGACGGCGTGACCTTCTACTTCGTGGACAATGAGGAATACTTTAATCGGGAGGGCTTCTACGGCTACCCGGACGATGCGGAGCGGTTCTCGTTCTTCAGCCGCGCCGTGCTCAACCTTCTGCCTGCGATTGATTTCTGGCCGGACATCGTCCACGCGAACGACTGGCACTCTGCGCTCGTGCCCGTATTCCTCAAGCTCGAGCATATGGACGATGCACGCTATTCAGGGATCAAGTCACTCTTTACCATCCACAACCTCAAGTATCAGGGCGTCTTCCCGAAGGATGTCATGACGGATGTGTTGGGGCTTGACTGGCAGTATTTCAACAACGGCGACTTCGAGTTCTTCGATGCGGTCAACTTTATGAAGGCGGGCATCATCTACGCCGACTATGTGTCGACCGTCAGCAAGACCTACGCCGAGGAGATCCAGTACGACTACTACGGCGAGCATCTGGAGGGGCTTCTGCGCAAGCGCCGCGAGGAACTATTCGGCATCGTGAACGGCATCGACTACGATGTCTACAACCCCGAGACGGATAAGAACCTCTACGTCAACTACAGTGTGAAAAAGGCGGTCGAGGGCAAGAGTGACAACAAGGTGCGCCTGCAGCGTGATCTGGGACTCCCGGAGAACCGCCGCACGCCGATGATCGCGATGGTTACGCGTCTTGTGGCGAACAAGGGGCTGGATCTTGTCGTGCGCGTGCTGGATGAGATCCTTCAGCACGAGAACGTGCAGTTCGTCCTGCTCGGTACGGGTGACCGCGGCTATGAGGACTGGTTCAAGGAACTCGCGTGGCGCTATCCGAACAAGGTGTCGATCAACATCCGCTTCTCGAATGAGCTTGCACAGCGCATCTATGCTGCATCGGATATCTTCCTCATGCCGTCCATGTTCGAGCCATGCGGTCTCGGACAGCTGATCGCCATGCGCTACGGCACCATTCCCGTTGTGCGTGAGACGGGGGGGCTGAAGGATACCGTCGTCCAGTTCGACCGCTCGGACGTGGACAAGGGCAACGGCTTCCTGTTCTACGAATACAATGCGCATCAGATGATGTATGCCCTCAAGCGTGCTCTTGCGGCATACGGCAATCTGCGCGAGTGGCGGC
>CALJPB010000352.1 GCA_937981305.1 uncultured Selenomonas sp. | reverse complement strand
TCGTAGCTGCGCACCTGAATGCGCCCCTCCACGCCGATGCGGCGTCCCTTCGTCAAATTGTTTCCGCAGATCTCAGCCAGTTTTTCCCAGCATGTGACGGGAATAAAGTCCGCCGTCTGCTGACCCTCCTGCTGAGCCGCCCGCGAAAAGCGACGATCAACCGCAATCGTGAAGCGGCAAAAAGCCTTGCCGCTCTGTGTGTAGCGAATCTCCGGGTCGCGCGCAAGGCGACCGATCAGTATGACTCTGTTCATCGGTTTCTCTCTCCTGCATGGGTATCCCTATGAGTTACTCCTCGACGCCGTCCACACGGACGATCATGTGCTTGAGCAACTCGTCCGTGATCTTCATCACGCGGTCGCACTCGGCGACGCAGGCGGGCTCTGCATTGACGTACAGCAGAACATAGTATCCTTCACTGTTGTCCTTGATCTCATAGGCGAGGCGCTTCTTGCCCCAGCGATCCTCTTTCTCGATCTTACCGCCGTTTGCCTGAATGAGCTTCGTGAACTTCTCGATGACGGCGTTTGTCGCTTCTTCCTCCATCGGCTTCACAATAAATATGACTTCGTACAATCTCACGAAATCACCTCCTCTTCGGTCTGTGACCGCCCCCTTGAGAGCGGCAGAGTTAATTTGATGCGAACGCGCACGAAAGACGCACACGCTCACGCGACAGGGCATAGTATATCACGTTTGAAGGGTGTGTGCAAGAGAGCGGAGCGGTTTCAAAAAAATTTTCTTCATGGCTAGAGCGGTATGAAGGATCTACAAGCGCTATGTGAGCAGATCACCGTGCCAAATTGATTCGTGCTTCCCTTGGATCCTGCTTAATTCTCGATTTCCGCAAGCGTCTTGCCGGCGTACAATTCGGCCCAATCATCCAGGAATGTCTGCACGGCATCCTTTACGATCTTTTTTTCAAAGATGTCGCGCAGGACGTGCGGGGCTGCGGTGATGGAGTGCGCACCCGCGAGGATGGCGCGGTCGATTTGAGCGGGCTGCTTGAAGCTCGCGGCAAGAAGCTCTGCCTCGTAGCCGTAGTGATTGATGATGCCCGCGATATTGCCGATCACATTTGCAGCGTCAACGCCGAGTGCCTCCATACGGTTGTAGTACGGCGCAATGCAGTCCGCACCCGCTTCGAGTGCAATAAACGCCTGATCCATACCGTAGACCGCTGTCGCAGTCACATTTGCCCCCTGACGCTTGAGTGCCTTGATGACCTTCACCCCCGCGAAGTCCACCGGAACTTTGACATAGACATTCTCATCGACGTGGCGAAAGATCGCCTCTGCATCGCGCATCATGCCGTCATAGTCCTGTGCTGTCACCTGTATATGCAGAGGGCGCAGTACTCCTATGATGGAGCGGATTTCTCGCATATGGGCGAAGAAGGGAACTGCACCTTCTGCTTTTACAATGGTCGGATTGCTTGTCACGCCGGCGATGGGGAGGTATTCGGAGAGCTCGCGAATCTCTGTGAGGTTTGCGGTGTCGAGCAGGTATTTCATCGTTCCAATCCTTTCAATACAAGCACAAAAGCTCACCCGTTCGTGCGCGGGTGAGCTTTTTCGTTTCGTTATGCGTCAAGTGCTTTGCGCATATCGGCAATGAGCTGAATGCCGCCATCGATGTTACCCTCGATGATCTGTTTCACCACGGCACTGCCGACGATGACACCGTCCGCCTGTTTTCCCGCGCGTGCCGCTGCCTCGGGCGTGCCGATACCGAAACCGATCGCGAGCGGCACGTCCGTATAGCGGCGCGCCGCCCTGCACACGCCGCCGATGATGGAGTAGTCGATCTCCTTGACCCCCGTGACACCGTAGTTCGAGATGCAGTAGATGAAGCCGCGCGCGTCCTTGCAGGTCTCTGCCATGCGCTCCTCAGTCGTGCCCGGCGTGATGAACTCCGTGAGCGTGAAGTCGTGCGCGGCGCAGATGCGGCGCATGTCCTCGGACTCCTCGTGTGGTACGTCGGGGAAGATCACACCGTCCATGCCCGCTGCCTTGAAATCCTCGACGAATTTCTCAAAACCATAGTGGTTCACCATATTGATGTAACCCATGCCAATGAGCGGGATCTCCGAGTGTTTCCGAATCTCCTTGACGACCTCAAGTGCCTTTGCCATTGTCATGCCGTTCTTGAGGGCGATCACACTCGCCTCCTGAATGACAGGACCGTCTGCCATCGGGTCGGAGAACGGCAGTCCGAGCTCGATCACATCCGCACCCGCCTCCTCGGCACGGCGCACGATGTCCACGGTCGCCTCTGCACTCGGGCAGCCCGCCGTCACATAGATATAAAGCCCTGTGCGTCCCTCCGCGCGGAGCTTCGCGAGTTTTTCATCCAGACGCTTGCTCATGCGATATCCTCCCCCAGTTCCTTTGCGACCATCTGCACATCCTTATCGCCGCGCCCCGAGAGACAGACGACGACGTTCTCGCCTGCCTTCGTCTCGGGCATGAGTTTCTCCAGATACGCGAGTGCGTGCGAGCTCTCAAGCGCGGGAATGATGCCCTCGATGCGCGAGAGACGCTGAAATGCCGCGAGTGCTTCCGCGTCTGTCACGGAAACGTAAGTAACAATTCCCTGATCCTTGAAATAGGAATGCTCCGGTCCGACACCGGGGTAGTCCAGACCTGCCGAGATGCTGTACGCCTCGACGACCTGACCGTCCTGATCCTGAAGGAGATAGCTGTATGCGCCGTGCAGGATGCCGGGCGTGCCCGCACCGCTGAGGGTCTTGGCGTTGTCCCCGTCCGCATCGCCGCGTCCGCCGCCCTCGACGCAGAACTTCTTGACATCCGCATCGTTACGGAAATCATAGAACGTCCCGATGGCGTTGCTGCCGCCGCCGATGCACGCGACGAGGTAGTCGGGCTTTGCATCAAACCGCTCCTTTGCCTGTGCGCGGATCTCCTCGCCGATGACCTTCTGGAAGTCGCGCACCATCTCAGGATACGGATGTGGGCCGACCGCCGAGCCGATGACGTAGTAGGTGTCCGTGATATTCGTCGCCCAGTAGCGGATCGCCTCGCTCGTCGCATCCTTGAGCGTACCCGTGCCGCTTGAGACGGGAATGACCGTCGCCCCGAGGAGGCGCATACGGAACACGTTGAGCCGCTGGCGTTCGACATCGACCGCGCCCATGAAGATGTGGCACTCCATGCCGAAGAGCGCCGCGACCGTTGCCGTCGCAACGCCGTGCTGCCCCGCACCAGTCTCCGCGACGATGCGCTTCTTGCCCATGCGCTTGGCGAGGAGCGCCTGCCCGAGCGCGTTGTTGATCTTGTGCGCACCCGTGTGGAGAAGATCCTCACGCTTGAGATAGATATTCGCCTTGCCATAGTGCTGCGTCAGCCGCTCGGCAAAGTAGAGATTCGTCGGACGCCCCGCATAGTCGCGCAGATAGCTGCGGAACTCCCGCAGGAACTCCTCATCCTCACGATATTTCAGATATGCCGCTTCCAGCTCGTTCAGCGCAGGCATCGCGATCTCGGGCACATACTGCCCGCC
>CALJPB010000351.1 GCA_937981305.1 uncultured Selenomonas sp. | reverse complement strand
AGCGTCGGGTACATATCGACCGTACTCGTCAGTTCGTCTGCGACGATCCCCGCAGGCACGCCCGCCCCACGCATCATCCATACGGCGTGCGTCATATCCGGGCTGACAATGTAGTGATCTTTGCTGAATACGGGTACGCCGTGATCGGAGTAGAGATTGACGAGATACTCCTCCTCCGCATAGTTTTCTTCGAGATAGGAAAAGAGCATCCCGAGCGTGCGGTCGAGATCGCGGATGCCCTGCCGACACGCTGCGGCGGCGAGTGGTGTCGCCCGCAGATAGGGGCTCGGCACACCGTCCTCCGCGCCCGAGAGACGCTCCGCGAGCGGCAGGCGTGCCTGTACGCTTGCCGTGACTTGAAAGAGCGGGTACGGCCACGGATGCGCGTCCATGACATGCAGGAAGATGAAGTGATCCGCATCGCGCATCCCGTCGAGATGGCGGATCGTGCGCTCCACGCCCTCGTAGGCGAGCGTGCGGTAACCTGAGACGATGAGGCGGTCGTAGCCGCGCGTCGTGCCGTTGTAGACACCGATGCCGTCGCCCATGAGGCTCGCCGTCGCATAGCCGAGCGTCCGCATCCGCTCGGAGAGCGTTACATACTCCGGCGGCAGGGAGATGGCGATCTTGTCGTTGAAGATGTGGCTGTGGTGCGGGTACATCCCCGTCTCGATGGTCGGGAGCGAGGGATAGGTGTACTCGGACACGGAGAAATGCTGATCGAAGATCACGCCGCCTGCAAAGAACCGCGCCGTGTTCGGCATCCACTCCGCGAAATGCGCGCTGAGGATTTCCCACGGGAGCGCGTCGGCGAGGAGATTCAGCACGAGTGGGTGGCGCTGCGGGCTGTGGCCGACGGAGATCGGCGTACCGACGAGGAAGGCGCGATCGGAGGAGAGCGTCGTGCGCTCCGTGAGACGGAAGAAATTCGGCGTGGCGGGACTGAGCGGCGTATCCTTTTCGAGGCTGTCCGTCTTTACGTGGAGCCGCTGAAATCCCTGTACCCCGAGCACGGGGAGCACGACCTCCTGTCCCGCCGCGAGCGTGATCTCGGCGCGTCCCGGCGCACGTCGGGCACGGATGAGATCGTAGACGAACTCGCCGCCGACGTTCTCGGCAAAGCCCTTGGCATCCTCGATGGTATGGAGCAGCCATGCCTTGTTGCCCTGCTGCTCCTGCTCCGTATACGTCGCCACATAGTAGGGGGGGTGGATGTCCGTCTCCTGCGGGAGGAATTCGCCAGCAAATACTCCCTCGCGTGCCGTGAAGCCCGCTGCGGCATCGTAGCTCATGCGGGACAGTGCCATCGGCGCATAGTTCGGCTTGCCCATCGCAACGGACAGGCGGTCGAGCACCTCCGCCGTCAGCAGTGCGGGCGGACAGTCCGTCGTGAGCGGGCGTCCCGTGAGCTTTGCCGCACGTCCCTGCATGACGAGGGCATCCCCATAACGGCCGAGCGCGTCATAGGCACGTGCGAGCACGTCTAAGAGGCGCGGCTCGACGGGGCGGCTGCGAAAGGCGCGTTCCCCGCAGAGCGCGGCATTCTCCGCCTCCCCCTGCGCGAGCAGATACTCCGCCGCGAAGATGTCCGCGTGCGCTGCCGTGCCGCCCGCCTCCCGATAGGCGGCAAGTGCGGCGAGGAAGTCGTCGTCATAGCCTGCGCTCGCCGCATGGGTGAGAAGTGCGTAAAAAAGTATGCGGGCGCGTTCGTTGTTTCGCCAAAATACGCTGAAATCGTCCGTCATGCTATATCTCCTTCGGTGGGGGGAACTGCTCGCCGTTGCTCCCGATCCCCTGCAAAAATGCGCGGACGCGCGGATAGAAGAACGCACGCAGCGCGGGGCTGTCCACCGCACAGTCCTCCTCGCGTTCGTGTGCGTTCGGATAGATGGCGGTCGTAGCACGCGCGAGATCGACTGTTCCGTTGATGGCGGCAACATCCTCGGTCTCCAGGCAGAACGTATGGGTACGCGATCGCGCCGCGAGGAAGTAGGGCTTGAGCGGATAGAGCGAGTTGCTGTAGGCGATGTCGCGTCCCGTGCCGCCCAAAAGACGCGGGAGCACGCCGTCCACATTCTCCCCCACGGGAAAGCCGCACAGGTGGGCGAACGTCGGGTACATATCGACCGCACTTGTCAGTTCGTCCGCGACGATCCCCGCCGGTACGCCCGCCCCACGCATCATCCATGCCGCACCTGTCATATGGGTATCCACGATATAGTGTTCCGCGCTGAAGATCGGTACGCCGTGATCGGAGTACAGATTCACGAGATATTCTCCCTCCGCATAGTGCTGCTCGATATAGGAGAACAGTGCGCCGAGTGCGCGATCCGTATCGTGTACCGCCTGCCAAAATGCGGTTTGGTAAAATGCGCTCGGGCGCAAGTAGGGGCTGGGTATTTTTTTCTTTTCACCCGCGAGCCGACCCGCGAGCGACAGCTCCATCTGCGCGGCGGTAGAGATCTGGAACAGCTCGCTGCTCCAAGGGTGCACGTCGTTGAAATGCAGAAAGATGAAGTGATCCGCCGCGCCGCAGCCGTCGAGATAGCGGATCGTGCGTTCCACGCCCTCATAGGCGAGCGTGCGGTAGGGGGTGACCAGCAGACGGTCATAGCCGCGCGACGTACCGTTCCATATGCCGATGCCCTCGCTCATGAGATTCGCTGTGGCATAGCCCGATGCACGCGCCCGCTCGGCAATGGTGACGAAGGTCGGATCCAGCTCAATCGCCGCCCATTCGTTGAAGATGCCCGTATGATGCGGGTACATCCCCGTCTCGATGGTCGGGAGCGAGGGATAGGTGTACTCGCATACCGAAAAGTGCCGATCAAAGATCGTGCCACGTGCAAAGAAATGCGCTGTAGCGGGCATATGCGACGCGAAGTCCGTGCGCAGCAGCGTCCACGGAAGGGCATCCACAAGAATGTTGAGGACGAGCTTTCGGCGTGCGGGGCTGTGTCCGAGACGAATTGGCGTACCGATAATAACGTCTGCGTCGGAGCGGAAGTGTGTCGTCTCATCCAGACGGAAAAAATTCGGCGTCGCAGGATTCAGACGGATGTCGTCGCATACCGTCTCCGACTGTGCCGTGAGAGACTGTCCGTCCGCCGTGCCGTAGATCGGAATAATTGCCTGTGTACCCTCTGCGATGTCAATGCACACCTCTCCCGATGCGCGTGTGCCGCGCATGATGTCGAACGTGAAGTCTCCACCGACGTTCTCGGCAAGCCCCGGCACGTTTCGGATCGCGTTCATCAGCCATCGTTTGTTGCCATATACCTCCTGATCCGTGTATGCGCCGACGTAGTAATGCGGTGAGATATGCTCCGAGACGGGCAGAAACTCCTCGAAAAAGACACAAGATTCCGCCGTGAGCCCTGTCCCGGGAGCGTAGCTCATGCGGCTGAGTGCATACGGCGCATAGCTCGCCTTGCCCGTCGCACGTGAGAGACGGTTGAGTGTCGCGGGGGTCAGCACAGAGGCCGGCATATCAAGGGAGATCGGGACTTTGAAAAAGTTCAGCGGATAGCCCTGCATGACGAGGGCATCCGCATAGCGTCCGAGCGCGGCATAGGCACGTGCGAGTACGCGCCAGACCTGCGGCTCGACGGGGCGGCTGCGAAAGGCTCGCTCCCCGCAGAGCGCGGCGTCCTCCGCCTCCCCCTGCGCGAGCAGATACTCCGCCGCGAAGATGTCCGCATGCGCCGCCGCGCCGCCCGCCTCCCGATAGGCGGCGAGTGCGGCGAGGAAGTCGTCGTCATAGGCATTTCGCTCCGCGCGTGCGAGGAGGTGGTCAAAAAACTCCTGCGCACGCGCATTGTTCTGCCAAAATACGGTGAAATCGTCCGTCATGATGTCCTTTCGTTTTTGCGAGGCGGTACTCCCCACAGACCCCTCGTTACGCATGAGAACCCTCCCCCGTACCGTACGGGAAGGGGATACCTACCCTAAGCCTTCAGCGCTTCCTCAAACACGCGGAAAAAACCTCTGATGTCTGCTTCGTCAATCGCACCGAGAGCGCACAGGCGGAACGTCGCCGAGGTCTGCATCTTGCCGGGGTAGATCGTATAGCCGCGTTCATAGCAGTAGTCGTGCACGCGCATAAAGTCAAAGTTCGCAGGGTATTCCACCGCAACGACGAGCCCCGACTGGATTTCGCGGGGAATCGCTTCCTTTAGCCCGAGCGCCGCAAGACCCTCGTGGATGGCGTTGATTGTGCGCGTATGGCGTGCCCACTTTTTCGCCGCGCCCTCGGCGAAGTATTCGGCGAGCGCACGCTTTGCCGCATAGACGGTCTGCACGGGCGGGGTAAAGCGCATCTCGCCCGTCTGCTCGAATCCCTCATACTGCATGACGAGATTCGTGTAGTACGAGCGCACGGGATAGGACTTTGCGGCAGTCAGCACGGA
Source organism: uncultured Selenomonas sp. (assembly GCA_937981305.1). Taxonomy (GTDB): domain Bacteria; phylum Bacillota; class Negativicutes; order Selenomonadales; family Selenomonadaceae; genus Centipeda. Next base: position 7,600 of record CALJPB010000351.1, on the reverse strand, counting down.
TTTTTTGGCAAGGACGTATGAAAGTCCCGTCATGCCTTGGATGCCCTTCTGCGCCGAGGACATACACACGTCGATGTTCATTTCGTCCACGGTGAACGGAATCATCGCATAGGTCGAGATCGTGTCCGCGATCATGACCGCGCCGTGTGCGTGGGCGCGTGCGCCGATCTCCCGCACGGGGTTCAGGATGCCCGTGCCCGTCTCCTGATGCGTCGTGTAGACGGCGGTGATGTCGGGGTGTTCGATGAGCGTGCGCTCCACCACTTCGAGGTCGGGCAGCGCGTCAATCGAAAACTGTAGGTCGATATGCGGCACGGCATAGGCGCGCGCCATCGCTGCCGCCCGCGCGGAATACGCCCCGTTGTTGACGATGAGGAGTTTTCCGCCCTCGGGGATGAGCGAGCTGACGCACGCGTCCATGCAGATCGTGCCCGAGCCGCAGAAAAGGACGGTCGTCCACTCCGTTTCATTTGCGTGGACGACCTTGAGGAGATCGCTGCCGAGATCGCGCATCAGCTGCCCGAACTCCCGCTCGCGCGGGCAGATGTCGGGGACGAGCTGCGCCGCCTTGACGGTGTCCGTGGTGGTCGCAGGACCGGGGTTGAGGAGAATGTTGCGTTTGATGTTCATGGCTTACTTCCGATACAGAAATACATGGAAAATAAACGGCGTGTTCCAATACCCGTCCAGCTTGAGCGGGGGGAACGTAAGGTCGAGATTATGCGTACGCGCGAAGTCCTCGAAGAAGCGGCGGTGGTAAAAGAGCTTGCCAAGTCCTTTGTACCGCTTGTCGTAATCCGGGATCGTCGCACGGCGGTAGGCGAGGAACTGATCTTTTTTATCCGCATCGTGCAGGTCGATGAGGCCAATTGCCCCCGTTGTTTTGTCGAGCATACGCAGGAGAACACGCGTGGCGAAATCCTCGTCCGCGAAATAGGAAAAGACGCTGTTCGAGAGGACAGCGTCATATTTCAACGTGGTGTCGAACGCATCCGCCTCGCCGCAGGTCAACTCCTGCATATCGGGAACCACGCGGCGGGCAATATCGACCAAATGGGCGGCGTAGTCCGTGCCCCCGACCACGATGCCGTCACGCTGCATGAGGTAGAGATTTGCGCCCGCGCCGCAGCCGACATCATAGAGACTTTTTCCGCAGGTGAGATGCAGATGTTCCTTGAGGGTTCGGTGCATCTTCAAAAAGGCGGAGAGCGAAATGCTGTCCGCCACGATGTCGTATCCGTTGAGCCGCTTGAGCTCAAGAAAGACCTCCTGCCAGCCGCCGGCGAGTGCAGCCGGATTTTCTCGCCGACTGGCCCAGATCTCTTTCCATTTATTTCCCAATTACATTACCTCGATCAGCCGTATGATGTCCTTGATCGGCAGCAGCGTGCTGTCGATCTCGTGTGCGCGGTGGTGTGTGAGGATGGAGCGTGCCGCGCCCTCCATGGCGGGGAATGCCGCCCGCGTGAGCTGGTTCGCGTAGATGACGATGCGCACACCGTGCGCCGCCAGCTCCGCCTCCGTGATTGTGTTGTAGGAGGAGGGAACGGCGACGATGGGGACGTTCGGATGCTGTGCGTGGAATGCGTCGCAGAACGCAATGACCTCGTCGGGGGTCTTCGCACGCGAGTGGATCATGATGCCGTCCGCACCCGCCGCAACGTAGGCCTCCGCGCGTTCGCGTGCGTCCGCAAGCCCCTTTTCGAGGATGAGGCTCTCGATGCGTGCGATGACCATGAACTCCTCTGTCCGCTGTGCCGCCTTGCCCGCAGCGATCTTCTCGGAGAAGTTCTCGATGCTATCCTGCGTCTGCGCGACCTCCGTGCCGAAGAGGGAGTTGCGCTTTGCGCCCGTCTTGTCCTCGATGATGACGGCGGACACGCCGATGCGCTCCAGTGTGCGGACGTTGTAGGCGAAATGCTCCGCTGTGCCGCCCGTGTCCATGTCGAGGATGATGGGCTTCGTTGTCACCTCCATGACCTCGTTGATGGTCTGGATGCGGTCGGAGAGATCGACCAGCTCGATGTCGGGCTTGCCGCGTGAGGTCGAGTCACAGAGGCTTGAGACCCACATCGCGTCGAACTGGTCGAGGCCGCCGTCGTTCTCCACAACCGTCTTTTCGGCAATCAGCCCCGTCAGCCCGTTGTGTACTTCGATGGTCTTAACGATGGGGACGATGGAGAGGAGGCGGCGCAGCCGTCCGCGCCGCGCCTCGGGCATGGCGAGCTGTTCGCGCATCCGCCAGTCGATGTTGCGCACCTCGGCGTTCTCTGTGTACGGCGGCTCGATCAGCTCACCGCCATAGCGTGCGAGGCAGGCGAGGACGTTCTTGCGGATGGAGGACTCGGGGCCCTGCGCCCAGTTGCTCCCGTGCACGACGTAGTCGGGACGCAGACGGTCAAGGATCTCATCGTACATGATGTGCTCCTGCACGACGACCTCCGCGACCTCGGGCAGGGCGCGGATCATCTCCATGCGCTCCGCGAGCGTCTTGGTCGGAAAGCGGTTGTAGCGCACCATCTCCGCATCGGAGAGTACGCCGACCGTCACCTCGCCCAGCTCCGCCGCCGCACGCAGGAGGTTGCGATGTCCTGCGTGGATGATGTCGGTGCAGAAGCAGGTGTATACTTTCTTCATGTATTAGTTCTCCCTCTATCCCATTGTAATACGGAAGCCTCCCCCGTCGCGACGGGGGAGGGGGACCGCGTGAGCGGGGGAAGCTGAATTTCAGCGCATCCTTTCCTCCAACGCCCGCAGATCCTCCACCGTATCAATCTCCCACACGTCCTCCCGCGCACACTCCCGTATGTGGATGGAGAACTCCGGCAGATAGTATTTCAACGCAATCTCGTCCCAGTAGAGCTGACGATACTGCTCCTCGGCGTAGAGCGCATTCGCACAGTCTGCCAGCCGCGCCCCGTCCGCCGCCGTCCAGTAGGACAGCCCGAGCATCTGATGGCACGGATGGTCGCTCGCCGTATCAATGTGTGTGATTTTCCCGCTCGCATCCGCATCAAAACACCAGTCGTCCGTCGATTCGACAGGAAATGCGATGTAGTTCGTGCGCGTCTGTGTGGGGGTGATGACGGCGGGATTGGCGAGGTAGAGATCGCCCTCGATCACATAGCTGTCCTCCAGAAGTCCCGCACGCCCCGCGAGGGCGATGGACGAGATGTTGTTGCTTGTTTCCCAGTCGGGATTGTCGAGAAATGTGATCTGCGGGTATGTTTCGCGGAGCGTGTTGAACGCCTCGCCGCGATAGCCACGTACCAGTGTTATCGACGAAATCCCCGCCGCATGAAGCGCATCGAGAATGGTCGCGATGATTGGTGTGCCGCTGACGGGGACGAGCGGCTTCGGCACGCGATCCGTCAGCGGCGCGAGCCGCGAGCCGCGTCCCGCCGCGAGAATGACGGCGCGGGTCACGCGATGTGCGCCGTCACTTCCTGCCGTGTGCGGCACCGTTCCTCTCCGCGCATTCATCAGCACAGACCCATCTTGCGCATCGTTTTCCGCAGCGTCTTCTCCGCGATGTGTGCGGCACGCTCCGCGCCCTTTGCAATCTCCGCGTCGAGATACGCCTTGTCCTCCATCAGCCGCGCGTAGTTCTCACGCACCGGGCGCAGCTCGTCCGCGACCACCGTGCCGACCGCCGTCTTGAAGTCGCCGTAGCCTTTTCCTGCGAACTCCGCCGTGATTTCCTCCATCGTTTTGCCCGTCACGGCGGCGTAGATCGTCATTAGGTTGTTGATGCCGTCTTTTCCTTCGCGGAATGCGACCTCTGCCGCGCTGTCCGTCACGGCGGACTTGAACTTTTTGAGGATCGTCTTCTCATCGTCGAGGATGTAGATCGTCGCCTTTGCATTCTCGTCCGACTTGCTCATCTTCGCCGTCGGGTCTTGGAGGCTCATGACGCGTGCGCCCGCCTTCGGGTAGTACCCCTCGGGCAGACGGAACGTCTCGCCGTACACATGGTTGAACCGTGCCGCCACATTGCGCGTAAACTCAAGATGCTGCGTCTGATCCGCGCCGACGGGTACATAGTCCGCCTGATAGAGCAGGATGTCACCCGCCATGAGGGCGGGGTAGGTAAAGAGTCCCGCATTGATGTCCTCGGGATGCTTCGCGGACTTGTCCTTGAACTGCGTCATGCGCGAGAGATCGCCGAACGGGCTGAGGCACGAGAGCATCCATCCCATCTGCGCGTGCGCGGGGACATGGCTCTGGATAAAGACGAGACTTTGGTCGGGGTCGAGCCCGCACGCGAGCAGCAGTGCAAACGCCGCACGGCTCGCCCTGCGGCGCTCGGCGGGATCGTGGTACACCGTCAGCGCGTGCAGATCGGCGACAAAATAATAGCAGTCATACTCCTCCTGCAAATGCCGCCAGTTCTTCACCGCCCCGAGATAGTTGCCGAGGGTGAATGTGCCGGTGGGCTGAATGCCGCTCAGGATGATCTTGCGGCGGGAGCTGACTGCTGTTGTATTGTCGTTCATGACGTTCCTTCCTTTGTCTGTAGAATGTTTCTCCATTATATACCATGAGAGGAGGATAAGCAAAGGGAGAATGACGCACCGTTTCAGTGGAATCCTATTGATAGAAAGCCTGATTCGCTCAAAGCGCCCCTTCCACCGCTTCGCGGTCCACCTACTGACCTGTCCAAGAAGCAAGTTCGTAGAACGAAGCTGATTGGGCAACAGGTCGTATGCGAAAACGTCCCAAGAACACGAGCGATAGCGATGTGTGATTGGTTGACGTTGACCGCTCCCCCGTACTGACGGGGGAGGCCTGAGATAACGCTACATGAGCCTCCCCTGCCGCGCGGGGGAGGTGGCACGCGCCAGCGTGACGGTAGGGGCGCCTGTGGCAGATATGATTTTTGAACGCTAGAACCCTCGTGATTCGCTCAAAGCGCCGCCATTTTCTCTACTGCGCTCAAAAATCCCCTTGCCAACATTCTCTCTCTCTGTTACAATATCTTCCGTAGCATCAAACACAAACCACAACATATAGTATAAGGAGCTCAAAATATGACAGTGACGACCGTAACGAAGCGTGCAGGACACGCCGTCCCCTATGACCGCGCGAAGATCCGCAACGCGATCGCAGCGGCGAGCAAGGAGTACGTTCACCCGATGACGGCGGAGGAGATCGATGCCGTGACAGCGGGGGTCGAGGCGGCGTTCGGCGACCGCACGGAGATCAGCGTCGAGGAGATCCAGGATCTCGTCGAAAAGCAGCTGCTCGTGCACGGATTCCACGACATCGCCCGCCGCTACATCACCTACCGCCAGCGGCACGCACAGCGCCGCCTCGCGCAGAAGCACCTCATGGCGAGCTACCGCGACATCTTCTTTGCGGATGCCGTCGACTCCGACCTCAAGCGCGACAATGCGAACATCAACACGGACGCGTCCATGGGCATCATGCTCAAACTCGGCGCGGAGGGCGCGAAACACTTCGTTGACAACTACGTCCTCGAGGAGCGTTACGCCGTCGCTGACCGCGAGAACTTCATCCACATCCATGACAAGGATTTCTCGCTCATCACCTTCAACTGCTGCCAGATCGACCTGCTGAAACTGTTCCGCGGCGGCTTCTCCACGGGGCACGGCTTCCTGCGTGAGCCGAACTCCATCCGTGCCTACGCGAGCCTTGCGTGCATCGCCATCCAGTCGAACCAGAACGATATGTTCGGCGGGCAGAGCATCAACGCGTTTGACTATGCGATGGCGGACGGCGTGAAGAAGTCCTTCCGCAAGGCAGTTGTGGAGGAGGCGTGGAAGGCACTGCTCTACCGTCTCGGACGCGGGCATTTCACACATGACGCATTCAAAAAGGCACTGCGTGCGGAGCTCGACTTTGCCGTCTGCATCTATGCGGAAAAGCAGGACGACGAACGTGCGGAAAAGGCACGCGCCGAACTCACACGCGCCCTGCACGCCGTCTATAGCGCGGCGTTTGAGACACCCGTCGCGCAGGAACTTGAGGCGGATGTGCGCACCGTCTATCAGCTCGCGTGTGAGAGCGTCGAGGAGGAGACCCATCAGGCGATGGAGGCACTCATCCACAACTTTAACACGCTGCACTCCCGCGCGGGCGCACAGGTGCCGTTCAGCTCCATCAACTACGGCATGGACACCTCGCCCGAGGGGCGGCTCGTCATTCGCGAGGTACTCAGTGCGATCTGGCAGGGGCTCGGCAACGGCGAGACGGCGATCTTCCCGATCTCCGTTTTCCAGCTCAAGGCGGGTGTCAACTACAACCCCGAGGACCCGAACTACGACCTCTTTATTGAGTCCTGCCGCGTCAGCGCACGCCGCCTGTTCCCGAACTACGTCAACCTCGACGCACCGTACAACCTCCAGTACTACAAGCCCGGCGACTACAACAGCTGCGTCGCCACGATGGGCTGCCGCACACGCGTCATGAGCAACGTCAACGGCCCCGAGCAGTCGGGCAGCCGCGGCAACTTCTCCTTTACGACCATCAACCTGCCGAAGCTCGCGCTGGAGGCAAAGGGCGACCTCGATAAATTCTGGGAGCTGTACGATCACTACATCGACCTCTGCCATGACTACCTGCTCGACCGCCTGCGGATCATCGAGGAGAAGCACGTCTACAACTATCCGTTCCTCATGGGACAGGGTGTATGGATGGACAGCGAAAAGGCGAACCCCGTCGACTCCATCAAGGATCTCCTCAAGCATGCCTCGTACTCCATCGGATTCTGCGGGCTTGCCGAGTGTCTGGTCGCCCTCACGGGCAAGCACCACGGCGAGAGCGCGGCGGCGCAGGAGCTCGGGCTGAAGATCGTCGGACACATGAGGGAGCGCACCGATGCGTACACCGAGGCGGAGCACCGCAACTGGTCGACGTTCGGCACGCCGGCGGAGAGCACGGCGGGACAGTTCCAGCGTGCGAACAAGAAGGCGTACGGCATCATCCCCGGCGTCACTGACCGCTCCTACATGACGAACTCCAGTCATGTCCCCGTCTACTACGACATCAGCGCGTACGACAAGATCTGCATCGAGGCACCGTACCACGCGCTCGAGAACGCGGGACACATCGCCTACATTGAAATGGACGGCGACCCCTCGAAGAACGTCAAGGCATTCGAGAAGGTCGTCCGCGCCATGCACGATGCGGACATGGGCTACTTCTCCATCAACCACCCCGTCGACCGCGACCCCGTCTGCGGCTACACGGGGCTCATCGAGAACGAGTGCCCGCACTGCCACCGCAAGGAAAGCTCCTTCGGCACCATGACCGTGCCGCGCATGAAGGATTAAAATAGAATATTTGGGCTGCTGCATGAGTTGTTTTGACTCGTGCAGCAGCTCTTTTTGTGCGGCTCGTTCGAAGCGCCCCTATCGTCACGCCTGCGGCGTGCCACTTCCCCCGTCTCGGACGGGGGAAGCTCATATACCGCTCTCTCCCAAGCCTCCCCCGTCGGAACGGGGGAGGGGGACCGCTTGCGGTGGAAGGGGCGCCATGAACAAGCTATAACGCTCTATCGTAAGAAAGTCGCAATAGTCACCGGCGCCCCTATCGTCACGCCTGCGGCGTGCCACTTCCCCCGTCTCGGACGGGGGAA
>CALJPB010000350.1 GCA_937981305.1 uncultured Selenomonas sp. | reverse complement strand
ACATGAAGGAAGTCTGGTGGCGCGTCTTCAACAACATCGACGCGAAGTACGACCTCGAGATCGTACAGGGACCTCTGGACGTGCTCGATCACTCCTCGCCGATGGCAAAGTGGGGCTCGAAGCTCGGCATCGACGCGACGAAGACATGGCCGGAGGAAGGGCACGCACGCGAGTGGCCCGATGAAATCGAAATGTCACAGGACATTGTGAAGCGCGTCAATGATCGGTGGAAGGAGTTCGGTCTGGATTGAACTGGTGGATGGAGCGTCTGCGGGCGCACATGAACAATACCGCCTTTCATCATACGGTGTTCTCCCTGCCGTTCGCACTCATGGGTGCGCTTCTGGCGGCAGGGGGGAATCCCCCGCTCGGTGACCTCGGCTGGATCGTGCTCGCCATCACGGCAGCGCGTTCGGCGGCACTGGCGCTCGACAATCTCGCCGATCTGAAATACGACAAGCAGCAGCCCCGCCTCGCCTATCGTGCGATGGTGCAGGGGCGCGTGACAAAGAAGGAGGCGCTCGTCTTTATAGGCGTGTGCCTCCTTGTGCTTGTATTTGCCGTCTTGCAGCTGAATCCCGTCTGCATCCGCCTCCTGCCGTTTGCGGCGCTGCCCTTCCTCGTCTACCCCTTTCTGAAGCGCGTGACGGGCTGGGTGCACCTCTTCCTCGGCGTTGCCATCGGCATGGCGCCGGCGGGCGGCTGGGTGGCGGTCAGCGGGAAGATCGAGCTGCCGATGATCGTCCTCTTTATCGCTGTCGCGCTCTGGATTGCGGCGTTCGATGCGATGTATGGGGCGCAGGACGAGGAGTTTGACCGCAGTCAGGGACTCCACTCCCTTGCAGTCACGTTCGGTGCGCACGGGGCGTTCCAGATCTCGCGCGCGATGCACGTTCTGTCGATCCTCCTCTTTGTCGCGCTCGGTGTGATGATGCACCTCACATTCCCATACTACATCGGTGTCGGCATCGCGGCGGGAACGCTCGTCTATCAGCACCGCATTGCGGGGCCGACGGATTTCTCGCGCGTGACGCAGATGTATTTTATGAGGAACGGGATTGTTTCCATCGCAATTTTTGTCTTTACGTGGATTAGTTATTTGGTGTAAGGAATTACTTGAAAAAGGAGAGCATCATGGCACGCATACTGTATGGCAAGGAGTTTGCCGCGCGCATCAAGGCGAGTGCCGAGCATGGCGCAATCGCTCTGCGCGAGCGCGGTGTCCATCCGTGCCTTGCCGTTATCATCGTGGGCAGCGATCCCGCCTCCGAGGTCTATGTCCGCAACAAGGAGAAAGCCTGCACGGAGCTGGGGATACGATCGCGTCACATCTCCCTGCCCGCTGAGACCACGCGGGAGGAGCTGCTTGCCTGTATCGACGAGCTCAACGCAGATGAGGAAGTGCACGGCATTCTCGTGCAGCTGCCACTGCCAAAGACTCTTTCAAAGAGTTCGGAGGAGGTGCTGAGCCGCATCGATCCGCGCAAGGATGTGGATGGCTTCCATCCCGTGAATGTCGGACACCTCTTTCTCGGCACGCCGGGGCTGCGGCCCTGCACGCCGGCGGGCTGCATCCGTATGCTCGAATATGCGGGGATACGGATGGAGGGTGCACACGCGGTCATCATCGGGCGCAGCAACATTGTTGGAAAACCGATGGCCATGCTGCTCCTCGAGCGGCACGCGACCGTCACACTCTGTCACTCGCGTACGAAAAACCTCGCCGCGCTCACGCGTGAGGCGGATATCCTCGTTGCGGCGGTCGGACAGCCGCATTTTGTCACGGCGGATATGGTGAAGCCGGGGGCGACGGTGATCGATGTCGGCATCAACCGCATTGCACCGAAGAAGCTTGTCGGCGATGTGGACTTTGATGCCGTGGCGGAGGTTGCGGGTGCGATTACGCCCGTACCCGGCGGCGTGGGGCTGCTGACGGTTGCAATGCTGATGGAGAACGTCGTACAGGCGGCAAGAACGCAGACGGAAGCGGAAGGAGAGTGACGATGATGAAATCGGATGTAGAGATCGCACGCGCAGCACAGCTGCGCCCCATTGCGGAGATTGCAAAGAACCTCGGCATTGCCGAGGAACACATAGAGCCGTACGGCAGGTACAAGGCAAAGCTGACCCCCGCCGCACTTGCGGGTGCATCGGGGAAAAACGGCAAGCTCATCCTCGTCACGGCGATCAATCCGACCCCTGCGGGCGAGGGCAAGACGACGACGAGCGTCGGGCTTGCCGATGCACTGCACAGGCAGGGCAAAAAGACCGTCGTCGCCCTGCGCGAGCCGTCGCTCGGCCCGTGCTTCGGCATGAAGGGCGGCGCGGCGGGCGGTGGGTACGCACAGGTCGTGCCGATGGAGGACATCAACCTCCATTTCACGGGCGACTTCCACGCCATTACCACGGCGCACAATCTCCTTGCGGCACTGATTGACAACCACATCTTTCAGGGCAACGCGCTCGACCTCGACGTGAACCGCATTGTGTGGAAGCGCGTGCTCGACATCAACGACCGTGCCCTGCGCCATGTTGTCACGGGGCTTGGCGGACGCGTGCACGGCATTCCGCGCGAGTCGGGCTTTGACATCACGGTCGCCTCGGAGATGATGGCGATCCTCTGCCTCGCCGACGGACTCCAGGACATGAAGCGCCGCCTCGGGCGCATCCTCATCGGCTGGACGCGCAGCGGCCGTCCCGTCCATGCGGACGAACTCGGCGCAACGGGCGCACTGACACTCCTCTTCAAGGATGCCATCAAGCCGAACCTCGTGCAGACCATCGAGGGCACCCCCGCGCTCATCCATGGCGGTCCGTTTGCGAACATCGCGCACGGATGCAGCAGCGTTATGGCGACAAAATACGCTCTCAAATGTGCCGACTACGTCGTGACGGAGGCGGGCTTCGGCGCGGATCTCGGCGCGGAGAAATTCTTTGACATCAAGTGCCGCCTTGCGGGGCTCGCGCCCGATGCTGTCGTCATTGTCGCCACCGTGCGTGCGCTCAAGATGAACGGCGGCGTGCCGAAGGACGCACTCGGCACGGAAAATCTGGATGCCCTTAAAAAAGGTGCGGCGAATCTCGAAAAGCACATTGAGAACGTCGGCAAGTACGGTGTGCCCGCCGTCGTCGCCGTCAACGTATTCCCGACGGACACCGAGGCGGAGCTGGCACTCCTCACCGAACTCTGTGCGCGTCTCGGTGTGACCGCCGTGCGCTCCGAGGTCTGGGCGAAGGGCGGAGAGGGCGGACTTGCACTTGCGGATGCCGTCATGGATGCTCTCGGGAAGCGGGCGGACTTCCATCCAATTTACGATGCCAAGAAATCCATTGCGGAAAAGATTGAAACCATCGCCCGCGAGATCTACGGTGCGGACGGCGTGGACTTTACGCCCGAGGCGCAGAAGCAGATCGCGGAAATGGAGGCGCTCGGCATGACCGAGACACCTGTCTGCATGGCAAAGACCCAGTACTCGCTCTCGGACAACCCTGCGCTCCTCGGCCGTCCCGCAGGTTTCCGCATCACCGTGCGCGAACTGCGTGCCTCCTGCGGCGCGGGCTTCGTCGTCGCCCTCACGGGGAATGTTCTCACCATGCCGGGACTGCCGAAAGTTCCCGCCGCAATGGGCATGGACATCACCGAGGACGGCGTAATTACGGGGCTGTTTTAAGGAAACATCGCCGCTGGGATGGCATTTCAGCGTAATTCTTGCAAAATATATCGTTTTATGCTAATCTTATCGTTGCAATTCATAAGAGCAGCATTGACGACGTGCGGACGCCCTCGTCCCCTCGGGACGGGGGTGTTTCTTTCGGGAGGAACAGACAATGAGTCAGGAATCCGGTGCAAATATTCCAAAGACATACGACCCTCAGAGCTTTGAGCGCAAATGGTACGCATATTGGGAAGAACACAATCTTTTTCACGATGCGGCGGACGAGGGGCGCGAGCCGTACAGCGTGGTGATCCCGCCGCCGAATGTGACGGGGCAGCTCCACATGGGGCACGCACTCGACAATACCTTGCAGGACATCCTCGTACGCTATCAGCGAATGCGCGGGAAAAATGTCGTCTGGATTCCGGGCTGCGACCACGCGGGCATCGCGACACAGGCAAAGGTGGAGGAGAGTCTGCGTGCGGAGGGGACGAATCGCTTCGCACTCGGGCGCGAGAAGTTCCTCGTACGCGTCTGGGACTGGAAGCAGCAGTACGGCGACCGCATCATGTATCAGCTGCGGACGCTCGGTGCGTCCTGCGACTGGGAGCGCGAGCGGTTCACGATGGACGAGGGCTGTTCGCGTGCCGTGCGCGAGGTGTTCGTGAGCCTCTATGAGCAGGGGCTGATCTATCAGGGCACGCGCATCACGAACTGGTGTCCGAGCTGCTCGACGGCGATCTCCGACATCGAGGTCGACCATGAGACAGAGGAGGGGCATCTCTGGCATCTGCGCTACCAGATCGAGGGGACGGACGACTACGTTGAGATTGCGACGACGCGTCCCGAGACGATGTTCGGCGATACGGGTGTCGCGGTGCACCCCGATGATGAACGTTACAAGCATCTCGTGGGCAAGACGCTGATCCTGCCCGTGGTGGAGCGTCGCATTCCCCTCTTTGCGGATGCGTACGTCGATCCTGCATTTGGCACGGGCGCGGTCAAGGTGACGCCGGCGCACGATCCGAACGACTTTGAGATGGGGCTGCGCCACAATCTTGAACAGGTGGTCGTCATCAATGCGGACGGCACGATGGGCGAGGGTGCAGGAAAGTACGTGGGGCTTGACCGCTATGCCTGCCGCAAGCAGCTCGTGCAGGAGCTCGCGGAAATCGGCGCACTTGTCCGAACGGAGAAGCACGAGCACGCGGTCGGGCACTGCTCACGCTGCAAGACGACAATCGAGCCGCTCGTCTCGAAGCAGTGGTTCGTCCGCATGGAGGAGCTGGCAAAACCCGCGATTGCGGCGGTGAAGGACGGGCGCATCCGCTTCGTCCCCGAACGCTTTACGAAAATCTACGAAAACTGGCTTGAGAATATCCGCGACTGGTGCATCTCGCGCCAGCTCTGGTGGGGGCACCGCATTCCCGCGTGGCACTGTGAAGACTGCGGCGAGACCTCTGTCTCGCGCGAGGATATTACGGCGTGTATGCACTGCGGCAGCACGCACATTCATCAGGATGAGGACGTGCTCGATACGTGGTTCAGCTCCGCGCTCTGGCCGTTTGAGACGCTGGGCTGGCCCGAGGACACGAAAGATCTGCGCCATTTCTACCCGACGGCGACGCTCGTCACGGGCTACGACATCATCTTCTTCTGGGTCGCGCGGATGGTCATGATGGGGCTGCGCTTCGGCGGCGATGTGCCGTTCCGCGACGTGTTCATCCACGGGCTTGTGCGCGACAGCGAGGGGCGCAAGATGTCGAAGTCGCTCGGCAACGGCATCGACCCCGTGGAGGTCATCGAGAAGTACGGCGCGGACACCCTGCGCTTCATGCTCATCACGGGCAATACGCCGGGCAACGATATGCGCTTCTATTGGGAGCGCGTCGAGGCGGCGCGCAATTTTGCAAATAAAATTTGGAATGCATCGCGCTATATGCTGATGAACCTTGAGGGCGCGGACGATGCGTTTGTGCCCGAGGAGAGCGACTATACGCTCGCCGACCGCTGGATTCTCACGCGTTCTGCCGAGACGGCACGCGCGGTGACGGCGAACCTTGAGCACTACGAGCTCGGCGAGGCGGGACGCGCCATCTATGAGTTCCTGTGGAGCGAGTTCTGCGACTGGTACATCGAGCTGACGAAGGCGCGTCTCTATGACAAGGAGAATGTGCGCGCAAAGAACACGGCTCTCTATGTCCTGCGTACGGTGCTGGAGCGCACGATGCGCCTGCTGCATCCCTTCATGCCGTTCCTGACCGAGGAGATCTGGCAGAAACTGCCGCACGAGGGCGAGAGCATTATGCGTGCGCCGTGGCCCGAGGTGTCGGAGGCGGAAATCGACGCGGAGGCAGAGGCGGCGATGACCGCGATCATGGAGGTCATCAAGGTGACGCGCAATCTGCGTGCGGAGCTTGGCACGCCCCCGGGCAAAAAGAGTGTGCTGATCCTGCGCGTGCGCGATGCGGCGCTTGCGGATACGTTTGCGGCGCATACGGACTATTTCCACGCGCTCGCCTCCGCGTCCGAGGTGACCTTCCTTGCAGAGGACGCACCCGATCCGGAGAACGTGGTGACAGGTGCTCTCGCGGGTGCGGCGGTCTATCTGCCGCTCGCGGGGCTCATTGACGTGGAGAAGGAGACGGCGCGTCTGACGAAGGAGCGGGACAACCTCGAGAAGGAGATTGTGCGCCTTTCGGGCAAACTCGCGAACGCGGGCTTTACATCGAAGGCACCTGCGGCTGTTGTGGCGGCGGAGCGCGAAAAGCTCGCGGGCTATGAGGAGAAGATCGGGCTCATCCGCAGCCGCCTCGCGGATCTGGCGAAACTCTGAGGTGTGCCGATGAACTATGCGGAGGCACTTCTCTATCTCGATGAGCTGAATACGTTCGGCATTCGTCCGGGGCTGGCACGCATCGAAGAACTGTGTGCGCGTCTGGGCAATCCCGAGCGGTGCTACGCGACCGTTCACATTGCCGGCACGAACGGCAAGGGCTCCGTCACGCAGATGATGGATGCGGTATTTCGTGCGTCGGGCATCCGTGCAGGACGTTATCTCTCGCCGCATCTCATCTCCTACACGGAGCGCATGAGCGTGGACGGGCACGATATTTCCGAGGAGCGGTTTGCAGAACTCCTCACGCGCGTACGCGCCGCCGCCGATGAAATGGTCGCGGCGGGATGTGAGCACCCGACGCAGTTCGAGGCGCTGACGGCACTTGCCTTTCTCTATTTCGCTGAGGAACAGGTTGAGGTTGCCGTGATCGAGACGGGACTCGGGGGACTCCTCGACTCGACGAATGTTGTCGAGCCGATGCTTACGATCATCACCAATGTGACGATGGAGCACGCCGACCGCTGTGGCGGGACGCTGGCGGGCATCGCCGCGCACAAGGCGGGCATCATCAAGGAGGGGGTACCCGTCATCACGGCGGCGACGGGCGAACCTCTGGTGATCATCGAGCAGCGGGCGGAGGAGCTCGGGGCGGATCTCTTTGTCTGCGGTGAGGATTTCTCGGCGCAGCTGTTCTTTCCGAAGGAAGGCGGGCAGCGCGTTGTCTTTCACTCTGTCGTCTGCCGCGAACCGGAGCCGTTTGACCTCGCGCTTGCGGGGACGTGTCAGGCGGAGAACGCCGCGCTTGTCATCATGGCGGCAAAACTCCTCGAGCGCGAGGATGCGCGTGTCACGGAGAGCACTGTGCGCATGGCGCTGCGCACGGTGCGCCATCCTGCGCGGTTTGAAATCCTAACGCAGAAGGATCTACCCGTCGTGATCGACGGCGCGCACAACCCGGCGGGAATGCGCGCCCTGCGTGCGGGACTGGATGCCTATTTCCCGAATCTGCCGCGCGTATTTTTACTGGGTATCCTAAAGGACAAGGACATCGAAACAATGCTTACGGCACTTCTGCGTCCCGGCGATACGGTTGTCACTGTGCGTCCGAACTCCGCACGTGCGGCGGCGGCGGATGTTGTGGCGGCAGCCGCATCGGGGCTTGGTGCGATCACCTGCGCCTGCGGTGATCCGCAGGCTGCACTCACCGAAGCGGAGAATCGGGCGCAGCGCAGCCATGCGCTCCTCGTCGCTGCAGGTTCTCTCTATCTGGTGGGGGGGATCCGTGCCCTGTTGATGGAGGGGAGGTGATGGTATGGGGGACGAATTTCAGGAGCGGCGGCGGGTTCTGCGCCGCCGCCGCCGTGCAGGTCGGATGGCGCGCGTGATGATGTACGCCGTGATCGCCGAGGCGTTTTTGATTCCTCTCAGCCCACTTGCGGCGATGGCCGTGCTGCTCCTCGGCTGCGGAGCCATGCTCCTGCGTCTGCGCATCGACCGCAGTTTTCACCTGCGGCGACTGCCCTATGACGCGCCAGCGCTGCTCTTTGTCATCATCGGGTTTCTGTCGGTTGCAGTTGCGCAGGATCGGGCATTCAGCTTCTATAACTTCTATCATCTTGTACCCATCTACGCGCTCACCTATCTGCTCGTCGGTCAGACCCTGCGCACGCCGCGCGAATTTCAGCGCGTTGTGTTTGCGATGGCACTGTCGGCGGGGATCGTCATCCTCTACGGATTTTATCAGTTCATCTTCGGCATCGATATATCGTCGATGAAATGGGTGGACGGCGAGATGTTCCCCGAACTCTCGAAACGCGTCTTCTCGACGTGGGAGAATCCGAACATCCTTGCGGGATACCTCGATATCGTTATCTGCGCTGCGGTGGGGCTTTTGCCTGTGCTCTCGCGCACATGGCGTATGGCTGCGATGATTCTGCTTGTCGCTGCGCTCATGTGTCTTGGCATGACCTATGCGCGCGGAGCGTGCCTTGTCGTCGCCGTCGTGCTTGCCGGCTACGGTGCGCTGCGCGATTGGCGTATTCTCGTGGGACTTGCGGTGCTCGGCGGCGGCGCACTTTTCGCTGATCCCGTGCTTGCCGACCGACTGCTTTCCGTCTTTACACGCGTGGACACCTCCTCGGAGATGCGTCTCGCGTTTTGGGAGAGCACCGTCGCGATGATCCTCGATCATCCCTTCCTCGGCATCGGTTGGGGGATGTACTTCATGGTCTACCCCGAGTATGACTTCTATCTGCAGGGCGCGGACGTGCTCATCGTCCACGCGCACAACATGTATCTGAACTACGCGGCGGAGATCGGCGTCGTCGGCGCCGTATCCTTCCTGTGGTTCTTCTTCGGCACGATGGGGCTGGCATTCTTCTCGAAGGTGCACGACAGCGAGGGCTTCCGCCAAGGGCTGATGCTCGCGATCAGCCTCGCCTTCATCTCCGTCGCGCTGAACGGCCTCACGGACGACGTGCTCTTCAACATCCCGTCGTCGATGCTCCTGTGGCTTCTCGCGGCACTCGCCGCCGTCACAGAGTTCGCGGGCAACGAAGAAGACGAGGCCATCGTCATGGACGAACTGGCGGCGAGGAAGCGGCAGAGGCTTCGAGAGCTTCGCCAGAGGGCGAAGAAGGGCGGCGAATCGCCCAAAAATAGCGGCGAAGAGTCCGAAAATTGACTTGACGCTAAAGCGTCGAAGTGGTATTCTTTAGCTTAGGATATAATTGTCGCATAGTAGTACGATAAGCCTCAGTTATCCCATTTTCGCGCAATAGCGGAAAGCTATCGAGTGAGAATGGGCGCAGGGGCGGACTTGGCTGCGGCGGCAGTTCATCACCGGAAGCCCGGCTCTCCTGCTTTCCCGGGGAGAGTGCGAAGGAAGCGGCGGTTTCCTTAGATTACACGGGCCGGACGGCCTTGTGAGGGAGGATGTATTGAATGATTGACATCTCGGATCGCGTACGCAACAAAGACCTGCAGGCGAAGATCGTGAGCGCGGAGGAAGTGGCGGCCTTCATTAAGCCGGGCATGAGCATCGGCATGAGCGGCTTCACCGCTTCCGCTTATCCGAAGGCAATTCCGCTTGCCCTGGCCGAGCGCATGAAGAAGGAGCCCTTCAAGATCGACCTCTGGACGGGCGCTTCGACTGGCCCGGACCTTGACGACACGCTTGCCGCCGTCCACGGCATCAAGAGGCGCCTGCCGTACCAGACGGACGCCATTCTCAGGGGCGAGATCAACAATGGCTCCGTCGACTATCTCGACCTCCATCTGAGTGAGTCCGCACAGCTCGCACGCGTCGGCTACCTCGGCAAGCTCGACGTCGCCATCGTCGAAGCCGTCGCCATCACGGAAGAGGGCAACATCATCCCCTCGACGTCGCTCGGCAACGCCGCCTCCTATGTGCAGCAGGCCGACGTCGTCATCGTCGAGGTCAACACGACGCAGCCGCTGGAGCTTGAGGGCATGCACGACGTCTACGTGCCGCTCGACCCGCCGCATCGCCTGCCGATTCCCATCGTGAAGGCGGATGATCGCGTCGGCACGCCGTTCATCCCGTGCACGCCGGACAAGATCAAGTACATCGTGCCGTGCGACATCAAGGATCACACGCGTGACCTCGCGCCGATCGACGAGAACTCGAAGAAGATGTCGCAGTTCACGCTCGAATTCCTCAACGCCGAGATCAAAGCAGGGCGTATGCCGAAGAACCTCCTGCCTTTGCAGTCGGGCGTCGGCAACGTGGCAAATGCTGTTATTGCAGGATTTGTCAACTCCGATTTCACGGATCTCGAAGTCTACACCGAGGTTATCCAGGACGGCATGTTCGACCTGATTGATGAAGGCAAGATCGATATGATTTCCGGGACATCCCTGTCCCCGTCACCGGATGGACTGAAACGCTTCTATGCCAATATTGAAAAATACAGCAAGAAGATCATCCTCCGTCCGCAGGAAATTTCCAATAACGGTGAAGTGGCTCGCCGCATTGGCGTAGTAGCTATGAATACCGCTTTAGAAATGGATATTTATGGTCACGTAAATTCCACTCACGTAACCGGCACCAAACTGATGAACGGCATCGGCGGTTCCGGAGATTTTGCCCGTAATGGCGCTCTGTCCTGCTTCTTCTGCCACAGTGTGGCTAAGGGAGGCGCTATCTCTGCCGTTGTTCCGATGTGTTCTCATGTTGATCACACCGAACATGACACCCATGTATTCATTTCTGAACAGGGTGTGGCGGATGTCCGCGGTCTTTCCCCGAAAGAAAGAGCGAAGGTTATCATTAACAATGTCGCTCACCCGACTTTCCGCGGCCAGCTGATGGATTATTTTGAAAGAGCATGCGCGCTCAACGGCAACAGCCAGACTCCGCATATTCTCTCTGAAGCATTCAAGTTCCATACCAGCCTTGCTGAAACAGGCTCCATGCTTTTTAAAAAATAATTTTCCCATAATATATTCTTTACAAAAAGCATGATTGTTATATAATTGTCTATGGTGATAACTGCTGAGAGCAGAATCATACATGGATCTCGTAAGAGTTCTTCCGGTGTGGTGACAAGACATAATGCGGCATCACAGCGAGAGACTTTGCGGATCCATACCAATGAAAGCGATTGTCTGCGAAATACAGATGAGAAGAGCCTAAAAGCCGCAATCTGACATTTCTGCCAAGGATGAGACCTTTCCCAATTTTACTTATTTTTTAGGAGGAAGATGAACTTATGGCAAACGAATCCCTGAAAGCCAAACTCGAAGCATACGAAGCTGCATGCGCTAAATCTTACGCAAAGACTCCGGAAAGAGCCGGCTTAAAACACAATAAGGTGTATACACCTCTTGATATCGAAGGTTTCGATTATGAAAGAGATCTCGGAATTCCCGGCGATTATCCGTACACCCGCGGCGTACAGCCGACCATGTACCGCGGTCGTCTTTGGACCATGCGTATGTATGCAGGCTTTGCTACCGCTGAAGAATCCAACAAGCGTTATCGTTATCTGATTGAAAACGGCGGCTCCGGCCTGTCCTGCGCATTCGACCTTCCGACCCAGATCGGCTATGACTCTGATGACAAAATGGCTATCGGCGAAATTGGTAAGGTAGGCGTAGCAATCGATACCCTGAAAGATATGGAAATCCTTTTCGATCAGATTGATTTGGGCAAAGTTTCCACATCCATGACAATCAACGCACCGGCATCCGTACTGCTGGCTATGTACATCGCAGTTGCTGAAAAGCAGGGCGTACCGGCTGATCAGCTCCGCGGCACTATCCAGAATGATATTCTGAAAGAATACGCAGCCCGCGGAACCTATATTTTCCCGGTTAAACCGTCCATGCGTCTGATTACCAACATTTTTGAATACTGCTCCCAGAATGTACCGAAGTGGAACACCATTTCCATCTCCGGTTACCATATCCGTGAAGCAGGTTCCACCGCTGCTCAGGAAATCGCTTTCACCATCGCTGATGGTA
>CALJPB010000349.1 GCA_937981305.1 uncultured Selenomonas sp. | reverse complement strand
ATGCCGCGCTTCAGAACACGACAACTCATCAGCCAAAGTAGGATATGAAGCTCTCTCTCTCTCATTTCACCAACAACAACCGAAACGAGCCCATTGTCGCCGAATCGATCAGCAAGACGCCCATACAGAGTAATACAGCGTCCCCCTTCCGCCATCGCAACAATATCGGCACGCGTATAGCGGCGTGTCGTCAAATTGAACTGATTCGTCTTATTCGTGAGCTGCGCAATGCGATCATAGTAGACAGGCTGAAACGGTGCAATCTCAGCCCGCATATCGAGTGAGCGCAAAAAATCATCATAATTTCCCGCTGCGGAGGCCAGTGCACGCCGTTCTTTATTCTGCACATACGTCGCCGCACGGCGGCGATCATCTTCGGAGATGGCAATCGGCTCAAAATAACCATTGTCCTCCAAGGCACGAATGAAGGAAAATCCTTCCGCCGAACGCACCTCCGGCACAGCCACCTCCGGCAAAGATGCATGCACAAGGGCACGCTCTGCCGGGTTATCATCCAAAAAGACCATGCTGTCTGTCCCGATGGAAAGTTCCTCTGCAATAGCACGGATATTCTGATCTTTCGGCTCCCAGTTTGCATAAAAAGAAGCAAAATCTTCCAACTTAAGCACACTGTCAGGATGCGAAAACCCCTGCCGTGCAATCGCGTTCTCATTCTTCGAGCAGACCGCAAGAATAATGCCGCGCTCCTTCAAATCACGCACATATCGTTGAAATGCCGTGTAGCCTTCTGCAACAGCCGTCTCATGACCAATTTGGATATTCTCCATGCCGTCATCGCCAATCACGCCGCCCCAAAGCGTATTATCTAGATCGAGCACAAGACACTTGCGGTTCTTGCCTAGAATCGCTCGTATCATCACAGCGAGACTGAGTGCGACCTTCGGCATCGCATCATAGTCCATTGCAAACTTATACGCAAAATACTGTGCGGGATTATACCAGCGACAAAGCCCAACGCGTGCAGCAAGACCATGCAAATCATGCAGGTAAAAACCTTCATGCGAAGCGGCATAAGCCGCAAATCGTTGATTGAGCATCTCGATATAGCGGCTTATGCCATAGGGCTCGACTGCCGCCAGGCTGCCGAGCCCTACATCATAGGGAAGTTCCATATTATTTTGAATGACAACTGCATGATACCGTGCAAGCCCTTCCCATACGCGTGCAAAGCGCTCCATCTCCGCTTCCAAGTGCGCTTGTACCGCCGCCTCGGATTCCCCCTGCACAGGCTTTTCAATCAGATTTGCTGCACTCGTGAAGATAAGGATCATATCGGGAGCAAATTCGTCCAGTTCTGCATTACCAAAAACGGCATCTTCATAGTATTTATTGTACTCCGACTGCCAGAAGCTCGGACGTATGCCGGATTGAAGCAAGAACAATTCCAATGTATTGCGTATGTCGTCAACCGTCGAGCCGCATAGAATTGCAATGCGCTTCTCTATATAAGTAATATTTTCGCGTGCAAGCAATGTTCGTTTCAGAGACTTTTGTTTCCGCAGGATATAATCCCAGTCAAACGGATAATCCAGCTTTCCCAAATCCGCAGCCACAGTCTTCCCTCCCCTTACGAAAAATATTCCCTCAGCAAAGCGTCCACATCATCCTTGCGTGCTTGATATGCCTCGGCCGTACATTCAAAGTAGACGAGCGTATCGTCCTCTTTGACAACACGATTACCGAAATGCTTCGACAGGCGCACGCTATTCTTATTACTGCGTTTTGCTTCATGATGAATGGAGCGAACCTTTAGTACATCGAAAGCATAATGATAAAAAAAACTCACCATCAGGAGTCCTAATCCGCCCATCATATCTTCTTCATGAAATAAGTAGTACCCAGGTGCATCGAGTCTTTTTTCCGCTTCTACCAGTTCCCAACCAAATTTTCCTAAGGGTTTTCCATCAAAATAAACAATGTAATGTTTACGAACCAAGGTAGGCAGCTTCTGTAAAAATTCCGTATGCCCCTCTTTTGTAAAAGGTCGATCATCCACAATATTCTGCAAGACAAATTTCTGGTTATGATAATCAAAAATTTTCCATTTCATCT
>CALJPB010000348.1 GCA_937981305.1 uncultured Selenomonas sp. | reverse complement strand
AGATGGATTCTATACATCCGATGGAAGCGTCAGATTCAACTTCAAGAAAGAGCGAAAAATTGCTCGTTGCAAAATGCTGCTCCGCAGGGCTGAAATTATGTTTGCCATACATACATATAAGGATGTCACGAATATCACCATCCCGGCAAGGAATGTTCCCCTTTGGCTGCGGCAGTTCAGAACGAAGACTTTCGGATTCTGGCTTCTTGATGAGAATCCCGACATATTTTTTGACGAATTGCCTCACTGGGATGGTTACTGCCCAGCACCGAACAGCATTCAATACAGTACTTGCAATAAGCAGAATGCTGATATTGTTCAAGCTTTGGCACATATGAGCGGCAGGGCTGCAGTGATAAAACTTAAACACCGTAATCTTGAAAAGCACCCCAACTGGAATCAGTCATATGTAGTAGATATTTGGCTAACGCCTAAGAATTGCCACGAAATAAGGATCAAGCCCGAAGTATCTGATTTCAGTGGATCGGTGTATTGTGCCGAAACACCAACAGGATATTTTCTCGTGAGGAGAAATGGAAAAGTTTGGATTACAGGAAACAGTGGACGCCACATTCAATTACAAAATCTTCCTCAGAATCATCTCACCGACCTCGAATGCGCCCGTGACCTTGTGCGGCAGGGAAATTATGATGCACTGGAAATGCTCTATGAGTCTATCCCAGACATCTTGTCTCAGCTGATTCGTACTGCCTTTATCCCGAAGGAGGGCAGAAAATTCATCGTTGCGGACTTTTCAGCCATCGAAGCACGGGTACTGTCATGGCTTGCCAAGGAGCGATGGCGCATGGATGTTTTTGAGGGTAACGGCGACATCTACTGCGCCACAGCAGGCAGGATGTTTCACTGCAATGTAGTCAAGCATGGCGAGAACGGGAATCTTCGGCAAAAAGGGAAACAGGCAGAACTGGCCTGTGGTTATGGCGGATCCGTCGGTGCGCTGAAAGCGTTCGGCGCATTGGAGTCCGGGATGAAGGAAGAGGAGCTGAAGCCGCTCGTGGATGCTTGGCGTGCGGCAAATCCAAATATCGTGGATTTCTGGTGGGCAGTCGACCGAGCCGCAAAGGACTGCATCAAGGAACGCAGCACAAAGGTCACGCACGGCATCCGATTCATCTATCAGAGCGGTATGATGTTCATCGAACTTCCGAGCGGCAGACGGCTTTCCTACGTAAAACCGCGCATCGGAGAGAATCAGTTCGGCGGCGAATCCATTACCTACATGGGGCTGGATCTCTCAAAAAAGTGGGCGCGGATCGAATCCTACGGCCCGAAGCTCGTGGAAAACATCACACAGGCCATCAGCCGTGACCTCCTCTGCTACGCCATGCAGACGCTGCGAACGATGGATATTGTCGCGCACGTCCATGACGAACTCATTATCGAATGCGATGAGCGGATCTCCCTTCCTGTCATTTGTGAGCAGATGGCACGAACCCCGCCTTGGGCGGAAGGGCTTCTGCTCCGTGCCGATGGCTTCGAGTGTCAATTCTATCAGAAAAACTGATGCTGTTCCTCCCTGAAAAAATGGGAGGAATTTTTTTGATCTTTTTTCGGCCACTTTGCCCAAAAACGTCCAGTGGGTTAGTGAAGGGAGATTTTTCCCGGTAGAAAAAGGAGCATTACGATGGATTTACAAGTGTTCACCCACGAGGATTTCGGCTCGGTGCGCGTATTCGAGCGCAGCGGTACGCTGTGGTTCGTGGGCAAAGATGTCGCGGGCATTCTCGGGTACACAAACCCGCACAAGGCAATCGGCGACCATGTGGACGAGGAGGACAAGGGGGTAACGAAATGTGACACCCTTGGAGGGGTGCAG
>CALJPB010000347.1 GCA_937981305.1 uncultured Selenomonas sp. | reverse complement strand
ATTCCACGCGCACAGGATGCGGCGGTACCGCGCCAATATTGGGCGGTCGCAGCGGGCAGTAATACTTGTACCATGTCTCCATCACACCGCCTCCTTCATCCGTACAAACTCTTCGATGCAGGAGATCAGCCCTTCCTTGGTCACAGGAACGTCCCATTTGCCGTACATCACGTCGATCTCATCCTCGGAGGTGATGACGAGTTCTGCCCCGCTGCTCATTGGCACATACCTCACCCGCGCAAAATATTTGTGCCCGTCATGCTCGAAATGACACTCAAACGTCCCCGTCGCATTGTTCCGCTTTACCTTGTACGCCATCACCGCACCTCCCGAAAGAAAATATCCTTCTTGCGCATCATGTGCAGGAACAGCTTTTTCCGCAGCAGATAGTCCCGTGTACGTACGCCCTTCACCTCGATCACCTCGCTGCGTCCGTCAGCGTAGGTGACGAAAAAGTCCGCCGTGTAGGTGATGGGACGCTGCTTCTTTCCCGTGTTGTCCACGAACCCCGCAAGGAGCGTATAGGACGGTTGGAAGCCGATGCGCACGATCTCGCCCGCCTGTTTCTGTGCGAGCAGTTCCAGATACACCTCCGCCTCCCGCCTGCTGTCAAAGGTGCGCCCGCAGACCGTTGTTTTCCGCGCATGGTACTTGTTCGGCTTCCTGCAGGGCGTGTCTTCGTCCATGTCGCCGCCTCCTCTCAAACACTGCTCTCATCCATCCGTAGACCAAAGAGCGTAATCTGATCGTCATTGTCTTGGATGCGGTTGTCCTCACCCATCCACCACCGCATAACCTCTGCGCCCGTCTCCCACTGCGTCGGATAACCATCCGCCCGCCGCTTGTCGATCATCCGCTGAAATGCCGCTTCATAGGCTTTCGCATATTGCGGCCAGCGTTGCGCATCCCTCCTCATGCCCGCCGTCCCCTGATAGGGACACATGATACACCCGAGACGTTTCTTCCCCTCATCGTAGAGTGAACAGTATGGCACGTTGTAGGTGCGGATGTACTCCCACACATCCGTATCCGACCAGTCGATGATCGGGTGCAGATATTGCTTATTACGGTGCTGATTGCACGTCTCAACCATTTGCCGATTGGCACGTCGCGCGGATTCGGCGTGTCGCACTCCGGTCACCACAAATCTGCCTTTGCCGTTGCCCTCCTTGAGTGCCTGACAGCAATAGCGAACCATGCGCGTGGGCGGCATCCTCTTTTCGGGGATGAGCTGCCACATCGTCTTTTGCGGCACGTTGCGGCCTTCCCACGCTTCTGGATACGAGCGGCGGATGAATTGCACCAGCTCGGGTGGGTCAACCGTCGTGACGTTGTAGTGTACGTCGTAATCGACGCCCGCCCGCTTGCACAGGTCGAGAACTACACAGCTGTCCTTTCCGCCCGAGAATGCGACATAGTAGCCTTCGGGTGGCTGATGCAGACGGAGGCGGCGCAGGGCGATCTCGACCTTGTCCACCTCGCCGAAAAGGGTCTGTTCTTTCAGCATGACCGCTCCTCAGAAATACCCGCGTTCCTTGTTCTTCTCATTCACCTCGAACTGAAGCACCCCGCGTCCGAGCGCATGATAACCGATTGCATGAAGCCACGACGTACAGAGTGTGATAACGTCCGTAAGCTCCAACGCAAGACGGCGCTCTGTCGCCTCCACTTCTTCGCGTGTCTGCTCTTCCGCAAGCTCATCGTCGTAATCATCCCCGGCAATGCACTCCAACTGCGCCGCCTCCTGAATTACCTCGTTTGCCTCCTCCGAGAGTTTCGCCATCCATTCCACTGTCGCCGCCCCCTCGAACTTCGTGCACGGCTGCGGCTTTGTCATGTCAATCTCTGCCATCTCAGCACGCTCCTTTCATGCGCCAATCGACGCCCCGTATCTCTACCCTCTCGCACATCCCGTAGATGCGCGACATAATCCGCTGCCCCTGCAGATCGTCAATCACGTTCCCGTCTCTATCCACCGTCGCCATGTGTGCAATGACCTGCGTCGGTCTGTAGTTGCTGGTGACAACGGTCGCGAGGCGTTCGTTGTACCTGTGGTTGACGATGCAAAAGAGCTGTTCGCCCACCCACTCCGTCATCTTCTCCGCGCCGAGATCGTCCAGTACGAGAAACGGCGCATTCTTCACCGCCTGTACCGCCTCCGAGGTCGTTCCGTCCTTGAACGATCTGCGGATGTCTGCCATGAGGTCAGGAACGGAGGCAAAGAGCACAGGGCTTCCCGCCCTTGCCCGCTCGTTGGCGATGATGGCCGCGAGCTTGGTCTTGCCCGTGCCTTTCTCGCCGTGGAGAAACAGCCCCTTGATCTCGTCCGCGACGATCATGTGTGCTGCATCGACCGCGTCCTTGTTTGTCGCCGTGACAGTATAATCTGCGAACGTGTCCCCCTCGTACGCCCTAGGAATACGGGCAGAGGCAAAGAGCCGTGAGATGCGCAGACGTGCCAGACGGTTTCGCTCGTGGCGGCACCGCCTGAGAGCGTGGCAGAAACGCCCGTCATGGACTTCGACGACGGGAATCATGCCCTGAGAGGGCTGCTTACAGACCTCTCCCGTGCACCCCTTGCATCTCTCCTGCGCACGCTCAATGTCCGCAATCTCATCCCGATGCCGCTTGATCTCCTCCGCCGGGAGGTCGTAGCTTCCACGGAGGGATGTAGTCGCGGTCGGCTTCGGCGAAATCCGGATACCGTTCTTCAAGAGCCGCGCGGCTATCGTTCCTGCCTGCTCCATGCTGTCTCACCTCCTGTTGTTTCAGCGGGAAAAATCCCAACCACCCACGCATGACAGTCTCGTTGACAATGGCAATTTTCTCTTCGTCAGTGCTTGACAGCTTATCGAGCTTAGAGAGATTGAGCCGTAATGCCCGTTTCGTCAATGATCTGCCCTTCTCCCTTCGCATTTCAACGAATCCACGAAGAGCTTCAAGAAGCTCCGCATTATCCGTGTAGGATTCCAAGCAGGATCCCAAAAGAGAATCGAGGGTATTTTCTTTTTTGTATTTTATCTATGCAAAATTGATATAACAAAAAAGAGATATTCCTAAATTATATAACAATCTAGGAATATCTCTTTTATTTTCTAATCATAGCTACAAGCTATAAAACCTTATTTTTCTATGATTTCACCGTCATCAGTTAATTCCAAAATTTCAGGAGCCTTTTTAACTACTTCAATTTTACGGTAACGGCTCATACCAGTACCGGCAGGAATCAATTTACCGATGATAACATTTTCCTTAAGACCCAATAATGGATCGATTTTGCCCTTAATAGCAGCATCTGTAAGAACACGTGTTGTTTCTTGGAATGATGCAGCAGACAAGAAGGAATCTGTAGCCAATGCAGCTTTAGTAATACCCAACAATGTGCGTTTACCAGTAGCATTTTCACGGCCATTCAATGTTAAACGACGATTTTCTTCATCAAATGTGTTGATATCAATCATGTCGCCAGGAAGCATATCTGCATCGCCAGCAGTTTCGATTTTAACCTTATGAAGCATTTGACGAACAATAACTTCAATGTGTTTATCATTGATTTCTACACCTTGAGATTTATATACTTTTTGTACTTCGTATACGAGGTAACGTTGAGTTGCTTCAGTACCCATTACACGCATAATGTCATGAGGGTTAATAGAACCTTCTGTCAAACGTGCGCCCAAGGATACAACATCACCGTCTTTAACGATAATGCGGGAACCATAAGGGATGAGGTAATCGAGTTCAATACCATCTTCACCTGTAATAAAGATAGTATTAGTACCTTTTTTACCTTCGTTAGGTACAACGCGAACTGTACCTTCGTTTTCTGCGATGATAGCATTACGTTTTGGTTTACGCGCTTCGAACAATTCTTCGACACGTGGCAAACCTTGTGTGATATCGTCACCTGCGACACCACCTGTATGGAATGTACGCATTGTCAATTGTGTACCAGGTTCACCGATGGATTGAGCCGCAATGATACCAACTGCTTCACCCACTTGAACTTGGTCACCTGTACCAAGGTCACGACCATAGCACTTACGGCATACGCCATAAGGGCTGCGACAAGTCAATACGGAACGGATTTTAACAACATCGTAATGTTTTACAACTTCATCAGCAAGTTCTTCAGTAATTTCACCATTCAATGGAACGATAACTTCACCAGTTTCCTTATTGATTAATTCTTCAGCTGCAATACGACCTACGATACGGTCTTTCAACGGTTCAATAATACCCGTACCTTCAACAATAGCTTCTACTTCAATACCGTTGATTTCATTATTGCGTACTTGTACCTCTTTTACATCAGAGTTTAGAATTGCTTCGATACCTTCTTCTGTGAGGCGTGTATCAGCAGGGTAGATTTCTACGCCATTGCTGTCCACAATAGCATTCACAGTATCCTTGTTCAACATATTTTGAACCATAGTTTCTTTTAATGTCGCACGGATACTATCGTCGCTTTCACCAAGAAGAATCTTTTGTACCAAATTAGTATGGTTAATATCGCTATCAGAGCCTAAATGTGCACCGCGCAAGGAGATAGCTGTTACACCAGCATCTGCGATATCTGCTAATCTTTGTTCATCAAGAATAGTTTCTGCAGGAACAGCCAATTCACCTGTTTCAGCATTTACTACATCTTTATCGAGAACGCGGCCAATTAATTTGTCTTTCAACATTTCAAGAGCTTGACGTGGAGATGTAGCCAAACGAGCACGTTCACGTACGAGATCGATACCTACAACGTCACAATCGTCCTCACGAACGATAACGTCTTGAGATACGTCAACAAGACGACGAGTCAAGTAACCGGAGTCAGCTGTACGAAGCGCTGTATCGGCCAAACCTTTACGAGCACCATGAGAGGATGTAAAGTAATCCAATACAGTCAAGCCTTCTTTAAAGTTTGCCTTGATTGGCAAATCGATAATACGACCAGATGGATCAGCCATCAAACCACGCATACCAGCAAGCTGACGAATTTGTTGTTTGTTACCACGGGCACCGGAGATAGCCATCATATATACAGGATTGAAGCCATCTTTATCGCGCGCCATATTATCCATCATGGCATCAGTAACATCTTCTGTTGCTTTTGTCCACAATTGGATGGTTTTACGGTAACGTTCTTCTTCTGTAATGAGACCACGGCGATATAAACGAGATACTTTTTCTACTTCTTGTTCCGCAGTATCAAGTAAATCGAATTTTTCTTCTGGGACTTTAATATCCGCAATGGCTACTGTCATACCTGCACGACGTGCAAAGGAGTAACCAAGGGATTTAATTCTGTCTAAGAGTTCAGCAGTTTTTTCATTGCCGAATAATTGGAAACATTGATCTACAAGTTTACCAACTGTCTTCTTATCCATAACCTTCCCTAATGTGTAAGTACCGTCTTCTTTTTGTTCATATTGCCATAATTCTGGGAACAAAGCGTTATTAAAGATCAAACGACCAGCTGTAGTTTCTACGCGACCGTGTCCAGGCAAGCGAATGTATAAAATATCTTGCAAACCGATAACATGAGAATCATAAGCAAGCATTACTTCGTCATATGTAGCAAATATCTTTGCTTTATCCCGAGTATCCTCGCGTACAACTGTTAGGTAATAAGTACCCAAAATCATATCTTGAGATGGAATAGCAACCGGCTTACCATCTTTTGTTGATAAGATATTATGAACGGAAAGCATCAATGTACGAGCTTCAGATTGAGCTTCTACGGACAATGGCAAGTGACAAGCCATTTGGTCACCGTCAAAGTCGGCGTTGAAGGCTGTACATACTAATGGATGCA
>CALJPB010000346.1 GCA_937981305.1 uncultured Selenomonas sp. | reverse complement strand
GGGGGTCGATCATACATTCATTTGTCAGAGGGTTCTCTTGCGCAGAATGAAGGCGCGAACAAAGAGCCCTGTAAAGAGCACCGCAAATGCAATCCCCGCCGGGTAGGTGATGTCCGTCGAAAGGCCAAAGCCCTCGGGTGCCTGCAGGAGGTAGGTCGTCGTAACCGCCGACATAAAGATCGCCGGTACGAGTGCTACAACGTAGGCATACGAGCCCGGCTTATGCAGGTAGAGATATGCCGTGCCCATCCAGAGCGTAATCATCGCGAGGGTCTGGTTCGCCCACGAGAAGTAACGCCAGATGATCGAGAAGTCCATCTGCGAGAGGACAAGACCAATGCCGAGCATCGGAACGGCGATGAGAAGGCGCTTCGGAGCTTCCTTCTGCGGGATGTTGAGCCAGTCCGCGAGCGTCAGACGTGCCGAGCGGAACGCCGTATCACCCGAGGTGATCGGGCAGGCGATAACGCCGAGCATCGCGAGAACTGCGCCGATGCTGACACCACCGATGCCGACAACGCCCATGAAGCCGTTGCAGATCTCATAGACAACACCACCGGGGCCTGCCTCCTTGAGTGCCGCACCGAGTCCTGCCGTACCGTCGTAGAACGTTGCACCCGCCGCAGCCCAGCAGAGCGCGATGATGCCCTCGGCGACCATTGCGCCGTAGAAGACAGGACGACCCATACGCTCATCCTTGAGACAGCGCGACATGATCGGCGACTGAGTCGCATGGAATCCCGAGACCGCACCGCAGGCAACTGTGATAAAGAGCAGCGGCCAGATCGGCAGCTGTTTCGGATGCAGGTTTTCGAGCGTCATCTCCGGCATGACGTGGCCGCCAACACCGAAGAGCATACCACCCATGATGCCGAGTGCCATGACGATCAGACAGATGCCAAAGACCGGATAGAAGCGTGCGATGATCTTATCGATCGGCAGAAGCGTCGCCATCGTGTAGTAGATGAAGATCACGCCGAGCCACATAAGCACTTCCATGCCCGTCAGCTTTGCGAGCAGCATCGCAGGTCCCGTCATAAAGACGACTCCGACAAGCACAAGCAGGACAATCGAGAAGATGCGCATGATCTGAAGCATGATGTGCCCGAGATTCTTGCCGACAATCTCCGAGAGACTCTTGCCATCCTCACGGAAGGAGATCATGCCCGAGAGATAGTCATGCACACCGCCTGCAAAGATCGTACCGAAGACGATCCAGAGATAGACGCTCGGCCCCCAGAGAGCACCCGCAAGTGCGCCGAAGATCGGGCCAAGCCCTGCGATGTTGAGCAGCTGGATGAGGAACACCTTCCACGTCGGCAGCGGGATGTAGTCCACTCCATCCTCAAGCCGAATCGCAGGAGCCGTCTCTCCCGTACGACCAAATGCCCGATCCACGATTGCGCCATAGACCATGTAGCCTATGATGAGTGTGGCGAGCGCACCAAGAAATGTAACCATTCGTTGTCACTTCTTTCCTTTGTATTCCTATAATTATGCATCGGTCCGTTCCGATGCCCCATTCCCTGATCCTCCTTCCTAAATATAATGTCAAAGAAGCTCTCCTAAATACGTACGACAATGGCAAATTGGCTTCTTTGCGCTCATCATATCACAAGTTCTTCCCCTTGTCTAATAGTTCCTGTGTGCTATAATAAGCAAAGTATTTAAGAAGCCTAATTTCCAGGCTTCCCCGTATTTTGGGAGGGTTTTATATGGGCCTTGATATTCTTCTTTTCCTTATGCTCGGACTGTTCGTCGGCACGTTTGGGACACTTGTCGGGATCGGCGGCGGGCTGATCTGCGTGCCGATCTTCATCTTCTTTCTGTCGGACGGCGGTGTCTATCCGTATTTCCACACGGCGGCACAGATCACAGGCACTTCGCTTGTCATTGTGTTTGCAAACGCTCTCTCGGGGACGCTCGCCTACATCCGTCAGCAGCGCGTCTACTTCCCCGCCGCCGTGCCCTTTGCACTCGCAACCCTGCCGGGCGCATTCCTCGGCTCGTATATCGTCGACGACTTTACGGGGCCGATGCTCTACGCATCCTACGGCACGTTTCTTCTGGTGATGGCGTCGCTTATGTATTGGAACGCGACGCACAAGAAGCACACGGATGTTCACACACTCCCCGCAAATTTTACGTTCAACCGCTCGCTCGGCATTGGTTCGAGCGCGGGTGTCGGCTTCATCTCGAGCATCTTCGGCATCGGCGGCGGTGTGATTCATGTGCCGCTCATGGTCTACCTGCTCGGCTTCCCCGTACACATGGCGACAGCGACCTCACATTTCGTTCTTGCCTGTTCGGCAGCATTCGGTGTCATCAGTCACTTCCTGCTCAATCACATCATCTGGACACCTGCGATCTGCATCTCCATCGGTGCCGCCGTCGGTGCGCAGATCGGCGCTGCCATCTCACAGAAGACGAAGTCCAAGGTCATCCTCGTCCTTCTCTCCCTCGCCATGTTCGGTCTCGGCATACGCCTCATCTGGATGAGCGGGATGCTGTAAAACAAAACGAACGTAAAAAAGAATCGCCCCAACATGAGGCGATTCTTTTTTGGTCTCTCTGTACTCGGATCAGAGCGGCTGGAAGCCGTGGCGTGCGCCCTCGGCGGACTCGATTGCCTGATGTGCAAGGTCAATCGAAAGCCCAAGGGTACGCATGATCTTGTCGGGGTTATGGAAGCCCATGCCGTTCTCGGCGGCAACCCAATCCCAGTACCACTGTGCTTCGCGAATCTTCGCGCGTGCATCCTCGAGTGCTGCATCGGGTACACCTGCATCCATCGCAGCCTTGACCGTGCGATGTGCGCGTGCGACCGTCTGGCCTGCGATGCGCTGGATCTTGAACGTATTGTCATGAATGGTCTTGACGCGTGCCACGAGGGTCTCCTCGCTCTCGTCATGACACTTCAGACAGGATTCCTTCGTCGTCTTCAAGGGACTCGTCATCCAGTGCGAGGTGTACTTCTTGCCGCCGTCACGCATATAGGGCATGTGGCAGTCCACGCAGGTAACACCGGCATCGGCATGGACACTCGTCGCCCACGTCTCGAACTCCGGATGCTGCGCCTTGAGCATCATCGTCTTGGAGTCGGGGTGCATCCAGTCGCCCTTGAATCCGCCTGCCTGACCGGACTGGTAGTACTGATACTCGGACTCGGCATCCAGACCGTTCTCGTATGGATGTGCGACACGACCATCCTCGGCGGTGAAGTAGTACTCCGTATGGCACTGGCCGCAGACGTAGCCGCGCATCTCGTTATGCGTCGCGGCATTCACGTCAATGCCGCGCTTTGCCATCGACTCAATGAAGCCCTGCTGATAGACGCGCAGCTCCATCGTCTCAGGATCGTGACAGGTGGAGCAGCCAAACCACTCATCGTCTGTAATGTTCGCGACAACCTCGTCAAACGGCTTCGAGGCGAATGCCCAGCCGTCCTGCTTGAAGGCGACATCGTACATGTACGAGCCCTTGCAGACGATACAGCTGCCCTTCTGCCCCGGGCGGCGCTTGGAGTTCAGGAGATCCGCCCCCGCATAGGTATGACCGCGGTCGTCGTCATACTGGATGGCGAACTTATAGCCCTTGAAGTTCTCCAGCATCTCGGGCTGATGCTCGAGGTGGCTGTTCCCCTCCATGCTGCCGCCGTAGCCCGTGGGCGACGGAGACTCATCGTTGTTCTTCATGAACGAGTTGTACTGGAGCGGATAGGCGTCCTTATACGCCTCCTTGCCGATCTTGGCAGCGGTGTCGCCCTGGATCTGCACGCGTTTGATGCTGTCATCGTTCGGGTGTGCGCCGATGCGAACGGCGACGAATCCAAAGAACAGGGCACAGACGCCGGCAACACCCGCGATGATTTTCTTTCTGTTACTCAACTCTTATCCCCCCTTCTAAAGGATTGGAACCATGCGGCATACCACTGTGACACTTCGTACAGTTTGCATTTCCGTCCTTGCCCCTGTCCAGACATACCGACCCCATGGTCGATGTATGGCAGCGCAGACAGTTGGCATTCACGATATCCCGTCCGTGATCGGAGATCTTGATGTGTACGGGATAGTCGTTCAGCACCTGATGGAGCGTGTCATGCATACCTGTTTTGCCCTTTTCAAAATAGTAAACGGCAATATTGTCGTGCGGCAGATGGCACTCCACGCAGGCGATGTCCGCATGTGTGGACATGGCATGTGTCTTTGCCTCGTGCTGCATGGCATGGCACATACCGCAGAACTTCGGCGATGCCGATGCCTTGTCCATGAGCATACCGCCGCCGACGGCGAACAGTCCCACGAGAAACGCACCGATGATACAGCGCAGCGTATGCTCCTTTGCATACTGCTTCAAATTCATGTGTCCTTCCTCCCTTCTATGATTTCTCACTCAGACCGCTTTTCCGATCCACCTCCTTTGACGGGACTTACCACCTGTGTGGCTGCCAGGAGACCACCGACAGTCACAAGAACACAGGCGAGCCAAAGGATGGAGATGCCGGGCTTCGTACTGACCGAGGCAGAAACGGGAAGTGCCGCCTCCTCTGCCACAGAGGGCAGGATCTCGATCCGTATGTCGCGTTCATCCGCCGAGACCCCCGTGAGACGAATGCGGAACTTGCCATTCATCACCTCGATCGGCTGGGATGTCCCGCCCGTCTCCGTTGCAAGGATCGTGGGTGCGGCATCATCGACCTCCTCGCCGTCCGTCAGCGCGATCTGCGCCGTGACGAGGGTCTTGCCGCCGCCCTGCGACTCAAATGCGATGGATTCGTAGCGGTAAGCATAGTCGTTGATCCCCATAACGGTCTTGCCGTGATGAAGGATCAGCTCGTCACGCTCCGCCGAGGTCGGCGACGGTGCGATATAGAGATCGCCCGCAAGGCTTCTTGCAATCGCCGGCTCACGTGCCGCATCCTCACCGTTTGCACGCAGCTTTGTCACTGCCTCGCACAGACTTCCGTCCACCTCATAGCGGTAGGACTTCTCACTGCCACTCTCGGCAAAGGACTGTCCACGATAGATGATCGTGTGTCCATAGACCTCCTGCGGCTCGTCAGGGATGAGTGTGACCGTCGTTGTCTGACTGCCCGCCCCCGAGAGAATAAAGGCGAGCAGCGCAAGTCCCGTGCCAACGTGGGCAACCATTCCGCCCAGACCAATGCGTTGACGGCGAAATGCCGCAATGGCAGCAAGTGCGGCAAGGAGGGCAAAGGTGGAGAGCAGTACCGACGGAATATCCGTGACTCCGACCAGCCCTGCGAGAACGCCGCCGCCCACGGAGATCACGAAGATCCACACCGGCCGTGCGACGCGTCCACTGCCGTAGGGCAGAAGTACGCCGAGTGCCATGAGAAGTGCCAGCGGCACCGCAATCGGCAGCGATGTACGCACATAGTAGCTCGTATCGACCGCCGCACTCTCTCCGAGCAGCCCGGAGATGAGCGGCATGGACATTCCGAAGAATACGACAGCGACGATGAATACAATGAGTAGCATCCCGAGCAGGACGAGGAAGTCTCGGCTGCGGTGCTGCTCGTAGACCGCCCCCTTCGGCAGACGTTCAATCCGAACGGTCAGAACGCCGAGTCCGAAGAGCAGGACAGCCGCATTGGCAAGGGCGATGTAGAGACCGATGTCCGAGCCCGCAAAGGAGTGCACGGAGAAATCACCGAGAATGCCGCTGCGTGTGAGGAATGTCCCGTAAAGGACAAATGCATAGGAGAAGGTCGCCGCGAGATGAACGAGGTAGAATGCCCCGTGCCGCCCGCGCGCAACAGAGATCAGATGAAGCAGGACACAGGCGAGCAGCCACGGGACAAGCGAGGAGTTCTCCACGGGATCCCAGCCCCAGTAGCCGCCCCATCCGAGTACTTTGTACGCCCAGTATCCGCCGATGAAGATGCCAGCTCCGAGGAATGCCCACGCGATGAGCGTCCAGCGGCGCATCGGAGCGAGGAAACTGCCGTCCATCGGTGCCTTTATCATGCTCTCAAGAGAGTAGACGAACGGAACTGCAAGCAGCGCGTAGCCTACAAAGATGATCGGCGGATGCACCGCCATCCACGGATCCTGCAACAGCGGATTCATCCCGTGCCCGTCCATGGCAACAGTCTCTGCAGGAGCAAAGGGGCTCTTAAAGATGACGAGGAGGACGAGCATGGCGGTGAGTGCATGGTAGATCGTGCGCCCCGTCGCTGTCATCCGTCCCTCACGGGCAATCAGAACACCGACAACGGCGTGAATCACGAGCCAGAGGAGAAACGAGCCCTGCTGCCCCGCCCAGAATGCGGAGAGCTTATAGAGCAGCGGCAGACTGATGGAGGAGTAACTGATAACGTAGGTGTAGCTGAAATCATCGTTCAGGATAATGACGAAGAGGAACGCCGCTGCACCGAGCGATGCGAGACCCGCTAGGGCTGCACAGATCCGTCCTTCGGATGTTTTTCCCTGCGTCTCACAAAACACTGCGGCAAGGGCAAAGAACAGAACCGCCCCCAAGAATAACGTTCCGATCATACCTGAACCTTTCCTTTTTCTGCTTCATATTTCGACGGGCATTTGATGAGCAGCTTGTCCGCTGCGAAGGCATCGCCCGTATATTTCCCAATCGCAACAACGTGGTACGCTTCATCAAAGTTATCGGGCTTTACCCCCTTGTATCGGACGAGCATCGTCTCGCCCGTCTCCTCATCGGAGATGGAGAACACGAACATATTGTTCTCCATGTGCGGCTCGACAGTGTCGTCGGGCAGCCCCTTGACCTGCACATTCCGCTCGGAGGTACGCGCCTCTGCAACGCCGACGTAGGGTGTCACGGAGTCCGCAAAGAAGTACCCCGCATATCCGATAAATCCAAGAATCAGTACAACGAAGAAGTATTTACGCATGACGATCCCCCCGTTTCATCAGCCAAGCATACATAAGTGTCACATCGACGAGCGACAGGATGAGGGTTCCGAGCATCACCGCATCCATATCGAGCCGCCCCGCCCCGTTGAGCACGGGCGACGGATGCAGCGAGAAAAACATACGCGGCAGGATAAAGACGAGGAACGGAACAGCGATAAAGGAAAAGAGTGCGTAGACCGCCGACGAGGAGGCACGTGCACGCTCGTCCCGCATCGTCATACGGAGTGTGACGTATGCCCCATAGATGAGGAGCAGAACAAAGATTGTCGTCTGCCGCGGATCCCAGTTCCAATACGCGCCCCATGTGAGCTTTGAGAAGATTGCCCCGCTCCCCGTGGCGAGAAGCGTGAAGACCAATCCGAGCACAGCAGACCGCGCACTTTTTGTATCATAGCGAAGATTGCGTGTTTTCAAATAGCGTGCGCCCCAGTAGGCGGCGCAGAAGAATGCGATGACCGAAACCCAAGCACATGGGATATGGAAGAAAGCAATGCGAACGTAGTCACCCAGCCCCTCAGCAGGAGGGACGACGAAGAACACGGCGTAGAGCACAGCCAATGTCAGAGCGGCAATCACCCCGGCAAGCATGAGACCCCCATCTCTAACTCTCAATCCAGAGAGAATCAAACAACATCGACGCACCCACGGTGAGTGCCATATCATAGATCAGCATACCGCCCAAGAGCGCCGGCTCTCCCCCACCCGCCAACAGAGAGATCGCAGGCAAGAGAATCGGAAGCATGGACGGGAGCAGCAGGACAGGAACGAGCCCCCCGCGTACACTCGCATTTGCAGCGACCGCCGCGAGCAGCGTATCCGCCGCCGCCATGCCCCATAGCCCAAGAAAGAGTGTTGCAATAAACACAGCATCGGGAACAAGCGGTGCATCCATCAGAATGATAACGAGCGGAAGAACGAATGCGGAAAGCACGACAAGCGTAATGAAATGCGCCGCCATCTTGCCGAAGAGCACCGCCTGTGCCGGAACGTAGATCCACAGAAAGAGCAGCGTCCCCGCTGCAGCCTCCTCCGCAAAGAGCCGCTCGCCCTGCAATGTTGCCGCAAAGAAGATCACGATCCAGAGGAGTGCCGACGCAAGGCGGACATCCATCGTCCCCCACGCGAGCGACATACTCAGAAAGGCAATCACCGTCAGTGCGAACATCCCCATCGTCACATAGCCGGCGCGGAGACGGATGCCGTCGAGGAGTTCTTTACGGGCGACATTGAGTGTCGCTCGTAAGATCGAAGCACGCATCCGCCGCCTTCCTTTCCTCCGGTTCATTCGTCGCCCACAGGATGAGCCGCCCCCTCTTCGCCGCTGCACGCGTCTCACTGAGGAGCAGCGCACGCCCCTGTTCATCGAGAGCAAGCCCCGGCTCATCGAGCAGCCATACCTCGGCATCTGTGCCGAGAACGACGGCGAGTCGTACGCGCTGGCGCATCCCCGTCGAGAGCTGCCCCGTCATACGTGGCAGAACCTCTGCGGGCAGTCCGACACGCGCGAGAAGCTCCTGCAAATATGCCTCCTCACATGAACCCCCGCGTGCGGAGAGCAGAAAACTGAGATTCTCCCGCACCGTCAGGCGCGTATACAGCTCCATCTCCGGCGTCGCCATCGCGAGCAGGCTGCGATAAGCCGCTCCGCTCACAGGAGCACCATCCAGAAATGTATCAACAGTCCCAGATGTCGGAATCATGAGCCGTGCCGCAAGGCGCAGAAGCGTCGATTTCCCGCTGCCATTCGCGCCCGCAATCGCTGTTACGCAGCCGCCATGAAAGGAATGTGTCAGTTGATGCAGGACTTCACGCCCTTCAAACATTTGACTGACATCGTTCAAACGAATTTCAACCATATGCTATCCCTTCCATAACTTTGGTTTATTTTAACACAGCTATGAAAGAAAAATGAAATACATATTTTGTATTAACCTTTTCTATAGCTGTAGGCTATTTCAAAGATGAACAAGCTTCATATCTCTTGATATTTGGGAAATAAGTGAAGCGGTCGGAACTTCATCGTGAAATTCCGACCGGTTTTTTATTATTTATCAGTATATATGAAATTTATTACTTGGTAGTGATATTCGTCACAGCTAGTTTTGTATGACACCAAAAACAGCCGACATAGGAATCGTCTCCAAACGTGCATCCATCGCAGCAACTTCCTCAGACGTGAGTGCGATGTCCGCTGCACCTGCATTCTCTGCAAGACGCGAATACTTACGCGTCCCCGGGATCGGTACGATGTACGGCTTCTTGCAGAGCATCCACGCGAGCGCGATCTGTCCGCACGTCGCGCCCTTCTCGGCGGCGAGCTTTTGGAGGAGTGCGAGCAGCTGACCGTTTTCCTCCATCGCCGCCGCACTGAACTGAGGCATCCGCGCACGCATATCCCCCGCCTCGAATATCGAGGATTTGTTGTATGCGCCCGTAAGCACACCGTTCGCAAACGGCGAAAACGCCACAAAGCCGATGTTCAGCTCCTCAAGCACAGGAAAGAGCACCTCATACGCACGAGCCATCATGGAGTAACGGTTCTGTACCGCCGTGAGCGGGCAGACGGCGTGTGCGCGGCGAATGTCCTCCTCCGTCGCCTCGGAGATGCCCCAATGCCGAATCTTGCC
>CALJPB010000345.1 GCA_937981305.1 uncultured Selenomonas sp. | reverse complement strand
CGGGCTTATGTGGGACGATGTCGATATGCAGAATCAAAGAATCTACATTCGTCGCCAGCTCGCAACTGTCGGCGCAAAGAGGCAGTGTTATTTTGCTGATCCGAAGACCAGAACAAGCACGCGCGAGATTTATATGGACGAAATCCTGATGACAGAGCTCACCCATTGGAAGCGGGTGCAAACAGAGAACGAGCTTCGTTTTGGCAATGCCTACCAGCGTGTCTATGAAACCGCCGAGCGCAGTCTTTATACCGCGCCGAAGATAGAACCCCCGCCGACAGGTCTTCATCTTTGCCCGCTCGTCTGTACGGACAAGTTCGGGTTACCGATCTACTATATGGCTCTGCACGGGCGGCTGCGTGCCTTGGGTCTGAACTCACACAGCTTTCGCCATACACACGCAACCAAACTCATCGAGGCGGGGGCAAACCCTATCGATGTTGCTGCCCGGCTTGGTCATGCAGATGTCTCCATTACCCAGAACCTCTACGCGCATGATACGGAAGAGATGCAGCGTGCAACCGCCGCCCTCTTCGCGCAGATTGTAGGCAAGTAATTCCGTAGACAAACGGTAGACAAACTGTCCTGCATATTCGCGCAAAGCCCGTCATTTCAATGAAAATGGCTTCACAGTCAAAAAAGGACTTAGTTCCTACCTGACAGATACGACCGCCATTTTATGCAATGAATACAAAAAGCTGCTGCACAAAGCAAGAAAACTTCGTGCAGCAGCCCAATAGACAATGGTCAATAGCGCCGCAGAAATTCGCGGCCGAAGACAGTGACGGTGTAGTAGAACCCGATGAGGAACGGGAGGTATTCGGCGATGAGCCGCCAACAGACGGCGACGATGCCGACGGTGCCTGCGGGAACGGTCGCCGCAAAGAGGAGGACAAAGCCGCCCTCGGCGATGCCGGAGCCGCCCGGCGTCGGACTGAAGTAGAGGAGCATATTGAGGAAGATCATGCGCCCCATGACGGTGTACCAGTCCGCATCGGTCACGCCGAGCCCGAGCAGGAGGCACGGAACGACGGCGTAAATGCAGAGGAGGTTCAGCCCAGACTCAAGGAAGACGACGAGCATCTGACGCGGCGCACCGAGGAGCAGCGAGATCGCGCTCTTCGTATCGCGGTAGAGACCGAAGAGCTGATGCCGCTTCTTGTCCCGCAGACGGCGTGCGATCCAGACGACGATGTAGTCGAGGAAGCCGCGCCGCGCCCCCACAACGATGAATACAATGCCAACAAACGCCGCAAGGGTCACCGCCATCAAAATATCGTTCGATACACCGGGGACGATGCCCTCGTCATGCAGAAAGATGAATGGCATACAGAGTGCAAGGAAAAAGATCGAGAGCAGCGTCCGCACGATGACGAGCACCGCCGCCTTTCCCGTAGGTACGCCCGCATGGCGCAGAAACATGACCTGTGCGACCGCGCCGCCCGTTGCGCCTGGTGTAAGGAGCGCGAGAAAATAATTGCCGAAGATCACCTGTACCGCTTGGTACAAGGTGATTTTTTCATTGGAGATTTTGACGAGGTGCATGAGGCGGCTCCCGTCAAAGAACATCCCAAGCCCGACGGCAAGGAGTGCGAGGAGGAGTGACCACGAATGAAAACGCGTCAGGTTATGGAGCGTATTGATGTCCACCGTCGTATAGATGACGGCGGAGGAGATGCCCACCACGAGCACAAAAAGAAAGAGAAAGCGCCGCGCAAATTTACCCATGCTCTACGCTCTCCCCCTTCTTCTACTCAGACAAATACTCTTCATGCGCTGCAAAGGCATTGTGGCTGTGGATGGACTCCTCATTTTCGCATTCCAGTGAGAAATATGCAAGCCCTGGCAGTACACGCAGGGCGAGGACGGTATCACGCAGGATGTCCTCGACGAACTTTGGATTCTCATACGCTGCCTCGGTGACGTACTTCTCATCCGCACGCTTTAAGAGCGGATAGATGGGCGCAGAGCCCTGCCGCTCCAAGAGTGCCGCCAGATCCTCGATATAGATGCAGGGCACGCCCTCGTGATAGCGGAGCCGCACGCGTGCCACAGAACGCTGATTGTGTGCTCCGTACGCAGAGATCTCCTTGCTGCACGGGCAGAGCGAGGTGAACGGCATGGAGAGCCCCAACTCAAACTGCATCAGCTCATCGCGCCGCTTGCGCCCCGTAAAGGAGGCATCCACGTCGAGCAGCGATGTACGTCCGCTGACGGGTGCTTTTTTTTTGAGAAAATAGGTGAACGCAAGCGAAACCTCCGCCGCCTCGGCGTGAAGACGATCCAGTGCCTCCGTGAGCATCGCGTCCATCTCCTCCTCGGCGAGCGGTTTCTCGCTCCACGGCAGGAGGATTTCGAGGAAGCGGCTCATGTGCGTCCCCTTGAACTCCATCGGCAGGGACACGGTGAATGCAATGCGTGCGAGCACCTGCTGATAGCCGCCCGCCTGTTTCTTGATGAGAAAGGGCAGACGCACTTCCTTGACACCGACGCGCTGAATTGCAATGCCGCGCTCGTCCTCACGGTTCTGTACGTCCAGCATCATTGCACTCCTGCCGCATACGGGATCGGGTCGTGCCGCCCCGCCTCGGCAAAGCCGCGCAGACGCAGGATGCAGCTGTCGCAGACACCGCACGCCTCCGCTCCGCCGCGATAGCAGCTCGTCGTCAGCTCATACGGCGCACCGAGCTTCGTCCCCAGTTTGACAATCTCCCCCTTCGAGAGATGCTGAAGCGGCGTCTCGATAACGATGCGCCGTCCGCGCTCGGTAGCGGCTGCCGTCGCAGCATCCGCCGCCGCCTGAAATGCGGCGATGAATTCGGGACGGCAGTCGGGATAACCCGAGTAGTCGACGGAGTTCACACCGATGTAGAGATGTACCGCCCCTACACGCTCCGCATAGCCCAGAGCATAGCTCAGAAAGATGAGGTTGCGCGCAGGTACGTATGTCACAGGGATCTCCGTGCGATCTGGATCGCCCTCCGGTACATCAATCGAAAGATCGGTCACAGCAGAGCCGCCGACCGCATCCATATTCGTCTCGATGATGAGATGCTCCGCCGCGTGAAAATGTGCGGCAATGCGCTTCGCACAGTCTACCTCGCGGTCGTAGCGTTGATGATAGTTGAAGCTGATCGGATAGAGCTCATAGCCCGCTGCATGGGCGACCGCCATGCAGGTACAGCTGTCAAGGCCTCCCGAGAGCAGGATTACCGCTTTTTCCCTCATACGATCCCTCTCATCCGCGCAGGGAAGCGACGGCTGCGGCGATGTCCTTCGCACCGTAGATGTAC
>CALJPB010000344.1 GCA_937981305.1 uncultured Selenomonas sp. | reverse complement strand
GTCACATCCGCAATGATGCCGAAGTAGAACACAAACATATGCGCCGCGAGAATTGGCACGCCCATCTGCACGAGCGCAGGGGCGGCAATGGTCGAGGTGATGACGTAGTTCGCCGTGGTCGGCACGCCCATGCCGAGCACGATCGCCGTAATCATGGTAAAGAACATCGCGGGCAGGAGCATCCCCCCCGCAAGGTCGATGAGCCCCGAGGCGAGGCGCAGACCAACGCCTGTCTTGGTGACGACACCGATGATGATGCCCGCCGCCGCACAGGCGATGAGCACGCCGAGCACCGCCTTCGCGCCGCGCTCCAGCCCGTAGACGATCTCAATCGGCTTCATGCGCGTGGATTTGCGCAGCATGGCACAGGCGATGGAGAGTACGATGGCGACGAGTGCCGCACGCATGGGCGTGTAGCCCGAGACGAGGAGATAGACAATGACGACAAGCGGGATCGCGAGGTGTCCGCGCTCCTTTAGGAGGGTCAGCGGATTGGGCAGCTCGGCACGCGGGATTCCCTTGAGGTTCTTCCTCTTTGCCTCGAAATGAACCCCGAGCCAGACCCCCGTGAAGTAGAGGAGCGCAGGGATCGCCGCCGCCTTGACCACCTCGATGTAGGACACGCCGACGAACTCCGCCATGAGGAACGCCGCCGCACCCATGACGGGAGGCATGAGCTGTCCACCCGTGGATGCCGCCGCCTCGACCGCACCCGCGAAGTTCGCGTTGTAGCCGAGCTTTTTCATCATCGGGATCGTGAGCGAGCCCGTGCCCACGACGTTTGCGACCGAGCTGCCCGAGACCGTTCCCATGAGACCGCTCGAAAGCACGGCGACCTTCGCAGGACCGCCGCTCGCCCAGCCCGCGACCGCGTTGGCGAGGTCGATGAAGAACTTGCCGAGCCCCGTGCTCTCAAGGTACGCGCCAAAGAGGATGAACAGGAAGATGAACGTCGAGGACACGCCGAGCGGGATGCCGAAGACGCCCTCCGTGGTATAGTAGAGGTGACTGATGAGCTGCTCGGGCGACAGTCCTCTGTGCGCGAGAACGCCCGGCATATACGGACCGAGGAACGCATATGCGATGAAGCAGAGCACGACCGTCACCATCGGCAGTCCCACGACGCGCCGCGCCGCCTCGATGACGAGCAGGATGCCGATCCCGCCCACGACGATATCCGTTGTCGTAGCAGAACCCGCGCGTGTCACGAGATCGCGGTACTGAACGACAATGTAGGCGGGTGACGCCGCACCGAGGACGGCAAAGAGCACATCGATCGGGTGGAAGAAGTGATCACGCGTCCACGCACGGCGGCAGGGATAGAGCAGATATGCGAGCGCAAGCCCGAACCCGAGGTGGACGGCACGCTGCAGCTGCGCATCGAGGATGCCGAAGGTCGCCGTGTAGAGCTGAAAGACGGAGAATGTAATGGCGATGGCGGCGATCACCTTCTGCGGCAGTCCCGTATAGTGGGCGGTGTTGGATTCGCGGTCGTATTTCTTGAGAACTGCTTCGGCAGTTTTCTGATCGGTCATAGAGAGTTCACATCCTTTGAGGAAAGTGTCTATATATTTCGCAAAAACAGAACAAAAGAAAGATGAGGCCGCCAACATGGCAGCCTCGGAACATCATAAAAAGTACGTGTAGAGCGGTGCGACGACGAGATCGATGCGCGTGCCGACGGGGTACATCTCATAGGCAGGGACGCGTGTCCCGCCCGCCGCAATCGTCAGCTGTGTGCCGACGCCCGTGCGGAGACTGAGCGCAGGATAGTCGCGATCCATGTCGAGAACGAAGTAGTCGCCCTCCTGGCGGAACGACCCCTCCTCGGGGAGGAACGGCAGTCCGACCCCGTGCGACTGATAGCGCGTGCCCGTGAGGTGGAAGTGTCCGTCCGCATGGGCGGTCAGGAACTCCTCGACGGGGGTTTTCTGCACGGAGTGGATAAAATGGATCGTCAGAGGAACTTCGTCGCGCACCCG
Organism: uncultured Selenomonas sp.; assembly: GCA_937981305.1. GTDB lineage: Bacteria > Bacillota > Negativicutes > Selenomonadales > Selenomonadaceae > Centipeda. Next base: position 966 of record CALJPB010000344.1, on the reverse strand, counting down.
CCATGCGAGGATCATCTTTGCCCCGTCCGCCTGTAAAAAGAGAGCCGGAGCCGTCAGAATGTCAAAGGCAACGAGCAGAACCGCCGCCGCGAGCGCAATCAGGTACGCTCTCATTTCTCGTTAAAGTACTTCTCCGCGCCCGCATTCATCGGCAGAGACATCCCGGCTTTCGCCGTGTCCTTCGTGATCTGCTTGCCGACGGAGTGCGCCGCCTGCAGACGGTCGAGATTCGAGAAGATTGCCTTGGTGATGCTGTAGCCGAGATCGGCGTTCACCGAGGGGCCTGCGACGAGCATCGCCATCACGGAGACACTCGGCACCGCCTCATCAAAGCCCGCATACGTTCCTGCGGGGATGACGGTCTTCGTGTAGAACGGATACTTTGCGATCAGGTCGTCTGCAATCTTGTCCTCCACGGGGAGCAGACGCACAGGGTTCTGCGCGGCGATATCCTGCACGGATGCCGTCGGGTAGCCTGCCGTCAGAACGGCGACATCCACGTTGCCGTCCTTCAGTGCGCTCGCGCCCTCGGCGAACGAGAGGAACTTTGCGTCGATATCGTCATACGATACACCGTACGCAGCGAGGATCTGGCGCACGTTTGCCTCCACGCCCGAGCCTGCCGCACCGACCGCGACGCGCTTGCCCTTGAGCTCGGAGAGACTCTTGATCCCCGAAGACTGGAGCGTCACGAACTGGCACGTCTCGGGATAGAGCGAGGCGATGCCCTGCAGCCCGTCCACCTTCTTGTCCTTGAACATCTCCGTGCCGTTCACTGCATAGTAGGTGATATCATTCTGCACCGTTGCGAGATCCACCGCCCCATCGCGCAGCATATTGATATTCGCCACCGACGCGCCCGTGCTCTGCGCACTCGCATTCATGCCGGGGATATCCTTGTTCAGCACCTCCGCGATTGCACCGCCGATGGGGTAGTACGTCCCCGCTGTGCCGCCTGTGCCGATG
>CALJPB010000343.1 GCA_937981305.1 uncultured Selenomonas sp. | reverse complement strand
GTGGGAGAGGTGCCAGATGTTGCGATCCATGCTGTACGTCTTGTTCTCCGTCGCAACGGGGATGCCGTGCTTTTTTGCGTACTCGATCTCAGCCGTACGGGAATCGAGATCCCACTCGCGCCACGGGGCGATGATCTGGAGGTTCGGTGCGAGTGCCTTCACGGTCAGCTCAAAGCGTACCTGATCGTTACCCTTGCCCGTCGCGCCGTGCGCAATTGCGTCCGCACCCTCACGCTTGGCGATATCGACGAGTGCCTTTGCAATCACGGGACGCGCAAACGATGTGCCGAGCAGATACTTGCCCTCGTAGACGGCTCCCGCCTTGAGCGTCGGCCAGACATACTCCTCAAGGAACTCCTTCGTGAGATCAACGATGTGCACCTTCGACGCGCCGGAGGCAAGTGCCTTGTCATGCACGGGATCGAGTTCCTCTCCCTGCCCGACATCTGCACAGACAGCGATGACCTCGCAGTTATCATAATGCTCCTTCAGCCACGGGATGATGACCGACGTATCGAGACCGCCGGAATATGCCAGAACTACTTTTTTGATCTGCTTTGCCATGTTTGAAACATCTCCTTAGAAATATAAATCAGTCACTCATAACGAGCGCCATGATCGCCTTTTGGACGTGGAGGCGGTTCTCCGCCTCGTCAAAGATCACATCGGCAAACTCCTCAAAGACATCCTCCGTGATCTCCTCTCCCCGATAGGCAGGCAGACAGTGCATCACGATGCAGCGAGCGTCAGCGGAATCGACAAGCGCACGGTTGACCTGATAGGGACGGAACACCGCCGTACGCGCGTCGTGTTCCGCCTCCTGCCCCATGCTCGCCCATGTATCCGTGACGATGACATCCGCGCCCTCGACCGCTTCCATCGGGTCGTGCGTGATTGTGACCGTCGCTCCCGTTGCCGCTGCATCCGCCTTTGCATTTGCAACGACCTCGGCATTTGGCTCGTAGCCCTCGGGAGTTGCCGCCGCGAAATTCATGCCGACCTTTGCCGCTGCATACATGAGCGAGTGCGTCATATTGTTGCCGTCGCCGACGTACGCCATCTTGAGACCCGCGAGATTCTTGCCCTTGTACTCACGAATCGTAAGCAGGTCGGTAAGTGCCTGACACGGATGCAGAAGGTCGCTGAGCGCGTTGATGACAGGAATATCCGCATAGCGAGCCAGCTCCTCAATGCGTTCATGCCCATAGGTACGGATCATGATGCCGTCGAGATAGCGCGAGAGCACGCGCGCCGTATCCTTGATCGGCTCGCCGCGCCCAAGCTGCAGGTCACGGCTGCTGAGAAAGAGTGCCTGTCCACCGAGCTGATACATCCCGACCTCGAACGACACGCGCGTCCGCGTCGAGGATTTCTCAAAGATCATGCCGAGCGTCTTTCCCGCAAGCAGTTTATGCGGAATGCCCGCCTTCTGCTTTGCCTTGAGATCAGCGGCGAGCGTCAGAATCTCCTCCACATCATCCGCACTCAGCTCATGAATGGAGAGTAAGTCCATGCCCTTGTTCATCATAATCCCCCTCGGTCACATATGTCAAGGATACAGCGATCCAATACACGGATGAGTTCATCCACTTCATTCTTCGTAAAGATCAGCGGCGGGATAAAGCGCAGGACATTCCCTGCCGTGCAGTTGATAATAACGCCCTGCTCCAACATCCGTCGAGCGATTGCCGCCGCATCCTCATTCCTCTGCATCTCCATACCGAGGATCAGCCCTGCACCGCGCACCTCCGCGATATGTGCGGGATATTTGCTCTGCAAGTCTGTGAGTGCCTGTTTGAAATGTGTGCCCACGTCCCGCACTCCTGCAAGAAAATGATCATTTGCAACCGCATCAAGCACGACATTTGCCGCCGCGCACGCCAGTGGGTTCCCGCCGAACGTCGACCCGTGATCGCCCGCGTGAAATGCCGCCGCGACCTTCTCCGTGACGACGAATGCCCCGATCGGCACGCCGCCCGCAAGCCCCTTGGCAAGCGTCACGATGTCGGGGGTGACACCGCAGCTCTCATAGGCGTAGAAACAGCCCGTGCGCCCCATGCCCGTCTGGATCTCGTCAAAGATCAGGAGCGCATCATACTTGTCACAGAGTGCCCGTACCTGCTGCAAATATCCGTCCGCAGGGGTACGCACGCCGCCCTCGCCCTGGATCGGTTCGAGCATGACCGCCGCCGTATTCTCGCTCATCCGTGCTTCGAGTGCCGCAATGTCGTTGAACGCCACATAGTCAAACCCCTGCGGCAGCGGCGCGAAGCCCTTGTGAAACTTCTCCTGTCCCGTTGCGGTCAGGGTCGCGAGCGTACGCCCGTGAAAACTGCCCAGAGCCGTGATGACTTGCGACTTCTCTGGATGGATCGTATGCCCGTATTTGCGTGCAGCCTTGATTGCCCCCTCGTTCGCCTCCGCACCCGAGTTTCCGAAGAACACCTTGCCATCCGTCGTAAGTCTCGACAGTTTTGCCGCTGCATCTGCCTGCGGCTCAGTATAGTAGAGGTTCGACACATGAATGAGCCGTTTTGCCTGTTCGGCAATCGCATCGACAAGCGGCGCATAGTTATGCCCGAGCACGTTCACCGCGATACCGCCGAGCGCATCGAGATACTTGCGCCCGTTCACATCCCATACATACGAACCTTCCCCGTGGTCGAGGACAATCGGATAACGGGAAAATACCGGCAGATAGCTCGCCGTATCCCGTGCCATAATTTCATGTTTGTTCTTCATGATCGCTCCTGCCTACCGAAGTACCATTGTTCCAATACCGCGCGAGGTGAAGATCTCCAAGATGATGGAGTGTGCCAAGCGACCGTCAATGATATGCGCCTTATGTGCCCCCGCCTCAAGCGCACGGAGGCACGCCTCGACCTTCGGGATCATGCCGCCCTCAATGATACCACTGCGGATGTATTCCCTTGCCTCATCCATACGAAGCTGCGAGAGAAAGCTGCTCTTATCCGCAAAGTTCTTGTAGACACCCTCCACATCTGTAAGGAGCAGCAGTTTCTCCGCGTGCAGTGCGCCCGCAATCTCCGCCGCAACATAGTCTGCGTTGATGTTGTAGCTCTCCCCATGCGCACCCATGCCGATGGGGGCAATGACAGGAACATAGCCTTGATTAAGGAGATCGGCGATGATACCCGTGTCGATCTCCGTGACCTCGCCGACATAGCCAATATCGACCTGATGTGCCGTATCGTTTTCATACACCGTGGCGAGCTTCTTCTGCGCCTTGATAAGTCCTGCGTCCTTCCCACTGAGTCCGACGGCACGCACGCCGCGCAGGTTGAGCAGTCCCACAATCTCCGAGTTCAGCTTGCCGTCGAGCACCATCTCGGCGATCTCCACCGTCTCCTCATCCGTCACGCGAAGCCCCGAGACGAAGGCGGACTCCTTTCCAACCTTCTTGAGGAACCCCGTGATCTCGGGACCTCCGCCATGTACGAGAATCGGGCGGATGCCGACAAATTTCATCAGTGCCACGTCGCGCATGACATTTTCCTTGAGCGCGTCATTGATCATGGCGTTTCCGCCGTATTTGATAACGACGGTCGTCCCGTAGAACTCTTGAATGTACGGGAGTGCGTCTACGAGAATCTCCGCCTTGTCCTGATCGGAATACATCGAATCCCTCCCTCAGGTGTGATATTCACCGTTGATCTTCACATATTCATAGGAGAAGTCACAGGTCCATACTTTTGCCTCAGCATCCCCGTCTTTCAAATCGACCTCGACAACAATATCATGCGACGTCATCACCGTACGCAGCGCATCCGCATCGTAGGATACGCCCATGCCATCCGCATAGACGGGAATCCCGCCAAACTTCACCGTTGTATGATTGGGATTCATCGGCACACCCGCATAGCCGACCGCGCAGATCACGCGCCCCCAGTTCGGATCTTCGCCAAAGAACGCCGTCTTGACGAGGGGGCTGTTCGCGACACTCATACCGACGGTCTTCGCATCGACAAACGATTTTGCGCCCTTCACATGAACCGTGATGAACTTGGTCGCTCCCTCACCATCTGCCGCAATCTTTTCCGAGATGCCCTGGCAGAGTGCGAGTAGGGTCTCCTTGAACGCCTCGTAGTCCGCATTCTTCTCCGTGATCTTCGGATTCCCCGCTGCACCGTTGGCAAGGACAATTGCCATATCGTTTGTACTCATATCACCGTCGATTGAGATCATATTGAGACTGTGCTCAATGACCTCCGACAAAGCATCCTGCAGGAGCACACCGTCGATATCCGCGTCCGTTGTAATAAAGCAGAGCACCGTCGCCATATCGGGGCGAATCATGCCCGAGCCCTTTGCAATAATACCAAAACGGACTTCCTTTCCGCCGATCATGACGGAGGCTGCCCCTGCCTTGGAGTAGGTATCCGTCGTGATGATTGCATTGCCCGCATCCTCGCTGCCATCCACAGAGAGTGCCTTGACAGCCGCATGAATCCCCTGCTCCACCTTGTCCATCGGTAGAAGCTGGCCAATGATGCCCGTCGAACCGACAATGACATCCGCTGACGTGCAGCCGAGCGCATCTGCCGCAATCTTCTGCATGGCGGCGGCATCTGCCTCGCCCTGTGCGCCCGTACACGCATTCGCACAGCCCGCATTTGCGACAATGGCGTGCGCCGTATGTGTCGCGACAACCGTCTTCGAGACGTGCACGGGTGCGGCGGCAACGGCGTTCTTCGTAAACGTGCCCGCAACGGCAGCTTTCTTTTCGGTATAAATGACAGCAACGTCAAGATTGCCGCTCTTCTTAATACCGGCTTTGACCCCTGCCGCCTGAAATCCCTTCGGATAGGTAACGCCCATCTTTGCACTTGCTTCGCTAAACATATATATTCCTCCGTTCACTTACGAAACCACTTTACGGATACATAGGCACAAGATCGAGCCCCGCACGTTCATCCATGCCAAATGCAATATTCATATTCTGGATCGCCTGCCCCGCAGCCCCTTTGACTAGATTGTCGATGGCTGAGAATACGATCACACGATGTGTGCGTGGGTCGATGTGCCACGCAATATCACAGTAGTTCGTACCACGCACATACTTTGTTGCAGGATATGCGCCGCGTCCAATCAGTCGAATAAAGAATTCATCCGCATACATTTTTTCATAGGTGCCATCGACATCCTCTGCCGTAACCCCCTCGCACAGCGTCGCGTAACAGGTTGCCAGAATGCCGCGTGAGATCGGTGCAAGGTGCGGCGTAAAGTTAATGGTAACGGGGCTACCACCCACATCAGCAAGAGCCTGCTCGATCTCCGGTGTATGGCGATGTGATACTGCTCCATATGCTGTAAAGCTGTCATAGAACTCCGGGTAGTGTGTACTTTCCTTCGGAGAACGTCCCGCTCCCGATACGCCGGACACCGCATCGACAAGGATGGAATCGATCTGCACCAGATGCGCTTTGACAAGCGGAGCAAGCGCGAGAATGCTTGCTGTCGTATAGCATCCGGCATTCCCAATGATCCGCGCCGTCCGCACCTGCTCACGGTAGAGCTCCGCCAGACCATAGGCACGATCCGCATGAGGATCACAATGCGCCACATGATACCACTGCTCATAGATGGCAGTATCCGCAAAACGATAGTCCGCTCCGAGATCAATGATGCGTACGGGGCACGCAGAAACCTCCTGCACAATCTTCATTGCGTGTCCATGCGGGAGCGCAACGAAGAGCACGTCACTGTCCTCAGCGATACGCCTTACATCCTCCATTGATTCGAGTTTATTCTCATAAATATTCTTCAAGTGTGGATAAAGTTTCGATATCCGTTCCCCTGTATGCCGCTCCGATGTCAGATGTGCGACCTCAACAAACGGATGGCCATGCAGCAGGCGAATCAACTCTTCACCCGCATATCCGGATGCTCCGACAACACTTGCCTTCACGCTTCTCCCTCCATTTCATTCCCAAAAGGATTTTATAAATATACATCTTTATTGCATATTTTTCAAGCCCTTTTAGCAAAAAAATTGCCAGTTTCACAGTCATTCAAAAAATGACCTGTAAAACCGGCAAAAATCATCGTTTTGCATTCATATCCCTGCGGCGCAGAACACGTGCGCCTTTCGTGTCCAGACGCAGGTGCAGTGGACGCGCCTCAATTTCATGGGCACGGAAGGCATCCTGCATGGCCGCTGCAACCGCCTCCGTACACTTGCGGTGTTCAGGAACAAAAGCAATGAGGCAGGGCCCCGCTCCGCTGAGCGCTGCGCCATACGCCCCCGCCTTCTTCGCCGCAGCAAAGACATCAAACATCCCCGGGATGAGCGGAGCACGGTAGTTCTGGTGAAGCGCATCAGCAAACGCATTTTCGAGATGCTTCTCCGAGCCACGTGCAAGAGCCGCAACCATCATCGCCGCATGGCTGATATTGAACACGGCATCCTTCATCGGGACTTCAGACGGCAGTACCTGCCGTGCGGATTTCGTCGAGAGATAGAAGTCCGGTACCATAACGACAAGGCGCAAAAAGATGCGGGGCAAGAAGGAAAAGCACTCCACATGACCATCCGTCACCGTATTCACCGTAAATCCACCGTAGATCGCTGGGGCAACATTGTCGGGATGTCCCTCAATATCCGTTGCAAGCTGTAGGAGATCATCACGACTGAACGGACTACCCACAAGCGCATTTGCCGCCGTAAGTCCCGCGACAATCGCCGTCGCGCTGCTCCCAAGCCCTCGCGAAAGAGGGATACGGTTACTCATCCGAATCCGTGCGCCCTGAAACTCATCCACACGACCCGCGCGCTCCAGAAGATACTGAATGGATTTCCATACAATATTGCGCTCATCCGATGGGATGTATGCCGCACCTTCACCGTGCGCAGAAATGTGCAGCCAGGGCTCGCGCGTGAGTGTCAGCGTCATCTCATTGTAGAGCGTACAGGCTATGCCAAGTGCATCAAACCCCGGGCCAAGGTTCGCGCTCGTTGCAGGAACACGAACCCGTACTGAGCGTTCGCTCATAACAAATCCTCCTGCCCATCCGCAACGCGGATCATGCTTCGCACCTCGCGCACAACGGGAAGTGCCTGCAATTTCTCCACGGCAGCGGAGGCAGCTGCATGGGTCACCACATGAGTCACGGCGACGATCTCCGCATCGCCCTCCTCCGTCCAACGCGCCTGAATGACAGATTTTAGGCTGACATTCGCACGTCCAAAGATCGTTGCAATCTCGCCGAGAACGCCCGGCTCATCCGCAACAACGAGGCGCAAATAGTAAGAGGACTTTGTCTTTTCCACGGGGCAGAACTTCTTCCGCTCCCCAACCTTATACTTCATCCGTCCCGTCGTACCGGAGACAATATCACGCGCAATCTCGATGATGTCCGCGACCACAGCCGATGCCGTCGGCAGAGAGCCCGCACCGCGTCCGTAGAACATCGCGTCACCAATCACATTGCCGCGCACAAAAATCGCATTGAACACACCGTTCACCGAGGCAAGTGGATGCGTTTTCGGGAGAAATACGGGATGAACACGGACATCAATGCCCTCCTCCGTATTACGTCCGACTGCAAGGAGTTTGATGACATAGCCGAGATTGAGTCCGTATTCAATATCGTCCTCGGTGATGTGTGAGATGCCTTCCACGGAGACATCCTCAAATCCAATGACTGTATCAAAGGCGAGAGAGGCGAGGATTGCCGCCTTGCGTGCCGC